>CAZCPS010000132.1:0-3926 GCA_964499895.1 uncultured bacterium
GAAAAAGGGGAGATTAAACTGCTCATTTCCAAAGACGGCGTCTTTCAGGACAAACAGCCGATCGCTCCTAAAAAACATGAATATTTTACCTTTGAAGAGCAAAATCAGTTATTTCCGCGTGAAATGCTGGAAGGAGGAATTAGCCGTTAGACGCTAATTATCGGGCCCTTAGCTTGGCAAAATATTCAGCTCTTTTTTTCATTTCCCGCTCGAACCCTCTTTCTTTCGGCTCATAAAAGTTTCGCGCCTCAAGTTCTTCCGGAAAGTAATTCTGCCCTGAAAAGCCCTCTTTGGTGTCGTGGTCATAGATGTAGCCTTTGCCGTAGCCCATTTGCCGCATAAGCGCCGTTTGGGCGTTAAGGATGTGTTTTGGCGGTTCGGCGTAAGAAGTCTTTTGCGCGGCATCGGCAGCTTTTTGAAAAGCGATATAGAGAGCATTGCTTTTGGGCGCCAGCGCCAGGTAGACGGCGGCTTGCGCCAGGGCCAGTTCGCCTTCAGGCAGGCCCAGAGTCCGGTAGCTCTCTTGCGCCGAGAGCGCGACGGATAGAGCTTGCGGGTCGGCCAGTCCAATATCTTCAACGGCCATGCGGATCAGCCTTCTTGTGATGTAGAGTGGATCTTCGCCGCCTTGCAGCATGCGGCAAAGCCAGTAGAGCGCGGCATCGGGATCGGAGCCGCGGATTGATTTATGCAGTGCGGAAATCATGTTATGGTGGCAGTCCGTATTCTTGTCATAATTGGCGGCGCGCCGAATAGCCGATTTTTCGATTTGCTCAAGATCGATTGGCCGCTCTTCTACATTTTCCAGATTTTCGATCAGATTAAGCAGGTAGCGTCCGTCGCCCTGGGCAAGTTCCAGAAGATAGTTTTTAGCGGAAGGCGTTAGCTGCAACGGCGCTATTTTAGTTTCATAGCGGTCGATTATGCGGCTTAGATCTTCTTTTGAGAGTGGGGTCATGGATAGAACGCGCAGTCTTGAGAGCAAGGCGTTATTCAGCGAAAAAGAGGGGTTTTCGGTAGTGGCGCCGATCAGGATGACGCTGCCGTTCTCCACAAAGGGCAAAAAGGCGTCTTGCTGCGCCTTGTTAAACCTGTGGATTTCGTCAATAAACAGGATTAGCTTTTGTCGGAAGAGAGGAAGAGCGGCCTTTTCAGCGATCATTTTTTTTATGTCCGATATACTGCTGAAAACCGCGCTTAGAGAAACAAAATGGGCGTCAAAGGCGGCGGCGTAAATTTTGGCCAGGGTGGTTTTGCCGCAGCCCGGCGGGCCAAATAATAGAATGGAAAGCGGCTTTTGGGCTTTAATGGACTTGTGAATCCAGCCATCTTTGCCGACCAGGTGCGCCTGTCCCGCGATTTCATCGAGGGCTTGCGGCCGTAGCCTTTCGGCAAGCGGGGGTCTCATAATTTGCTCCTTAGTGCTCTGTCAACCTTAAAATAGGGGGTTGTGCGTTGGACTCTGCCTTCCACCTGTTCATGGCATGCAAGACAGTGGTGTAAAATAGCGATCGTTGAAAAAGATCGGTTGAGCGGAAGATATAACCGCAGGCAACTACATGGTCGACATCCAGAAAGCAGGAGGTCAAATCAAACGAGGGGATTTTGAGTTGCGCTATGGCGGAAGAGATCATTTCCTTGAACTTGTCGCTGGTGGCGCCGACCATTACGAGAAAATATTTTTGATGGGCCTGGGTGGTAATTAAAAAGGGAGCCCGTCCAAAATCGTGTCTTTGCTGCCCCTCGAAGAGGACGAAGAGGTCTTTCAAAATTTCGGGGGAAAGGATGCTTTGCATGATACCCGGTTTGATTGAATAGAAAAAGTTTTCTAGCAGAAATTCGGCTTCGGTGTCAAGCTCTTTGAAATTTTTTTTTAAGCGATAGAGTGTCTGGTTTTGTTTGGCAATCATGCCGCCATTAAAGTCGCGGAAGTTGCCGATAACGCCGGCCAGCTCCGAGACGACGGTTTGGCGCGCTTTTTGCAAATCAAGTGAGTAATCCTTGCGAAAGAAGGGCGTCTTGTTTAGTGAAACGCGGAAGATGTTGGCCTCTTTGGGATACTTTTTCTTGAGGCGGTCGACAATTTTCACCTCTTCGGAAACAAATTTTAAAGCTCCTTTGGATTTGCTAAAATCATCTTTTAGCGGCATGGATTCGGGTCGAATCAATCTTACAAGAATGACCAGAAAGGAGATCTCTTTGGCGGTCTGCTTATTATATGAGATGATCACTTGGGGAATGTCTCTGACAAAGCGGATCTGTTTGGAAAGGAGCACGATATTTCTTAAGAGCTCTTCTTCGTTGCGCGGCATAAAGATTGGATTGATAATTTTTTGGATTGATGTTTGAAATTCCTGGGGCAAATCGTCCCTTAGCTTTTTAATTTCCTCGGGAGTGAAGTTTTCTTTGCTCTCTTTTTCGATCTCGATGTAAAACGAGCGGATTTTATCGCTGCGGCGGTCGGTAATATAAGAGTCCTTAATATAGCAGATGCCTAAAATGGTTCTGTTGATAGCTTCCTGTAAATGAGAGATGTCGAACAGCTCATTGTCATGCAGAAAATTAAATGAGGTTAAAATGCCGAGAAAAGGCGTGCTTTTATCATCGCCCTCTTTTTTACTGCGGAGCAGCTTCAGTTTAAAATAGCGTTTGCTGCTGCAGGCGGCAACCGATCTTTCAAGATGTTTATGAAAAAGGTATTGAAAGCCGATAATGCGGCTGATATGCATCGGATCCCTTGCGGCGGCGAACTTGCCGCGGTAAAGCAAGCTTAAATTATGCATGGAATCAAAGGCGTCGGAATCGAAAGCGTCGGGTCTGCGCTGCATCAGATAGGCGATATTTTCCTTGATTTCAGAAAGCTTTTTTTCTCCGGAAAGCCGTGCCAAAAAGTCTTGCATATGCTCTTGCGCTCCGGAAGAAGAGCCGGTTTTCATAAGCGTATTCAGGTTTTTTTTGATTAAAAGCGACTGTTCCTCGCCGCTGACATCGGTGCGCGACTGGATTTGCCGGGCTTGATGAACGGCCATGATGTTGATTTTTAAGTTGGAGATAAAGCGCTCCAAGTTATTTTTGATAGCCGGCAGATCCGTCTGTTCATTGATTTCGAGATGGGAGCGATTTATGTAAAACAGATGGTCGGGTGCGTTTTGAAACCTAAAGGTAAGTGATTTTTGCAGCGGCAGCGGCAGCTGCCGGCCGGGGATCAGCCATCCGGAGAGCATTTCGCGCAGGTATTTTTCCAGGCCTTGTATATATTCTCCCTGGCAGAGGGCCGTAAAAACGATCATGCCGGGAGTCTTTTGGGGTTCTGCGGCTATGACGATCGGCAGCATATGGCGCAGCTGTAAAAAAGCCGTTTCGGCAGCTTCCTTTGATTGGGTGTCTAGCGTCCCGTCAAAGAGCTCGCATGGCAAAATTTCCTGTAACACCTCTTCGATCGACCGGAGATAAAGCTGCATGGATGCGGTATGCCTTGGCATGGCCGGCGAGGCCGGCTGAATGCCTAAAAAAGCTTTTTTTGTAGTTGCGCCCAGCTTAAAAGTTGTCATTTTTTTCACCTGAATTTAAGAGGTAGATTTTTTCAAGATGCAGATTACCGATCGGTCCTATCGTCAGGTTTTTTACGCGCTCTCTTTTGAGCAGGGCGTAGTTGCAATGATAAAGCGGAGTAAATGGCAGCTCTTTGGCGAGGATTGCTTCGGCCTCTAAAAGCAGTGCTGATCTTTGGGCCTCGTCAAGGGCGGCTTCGGCCTCGTCAAGCAGCTTTGAGTAGAGGACATTTTCCCAGGCCGGGTAATTTTTTGAATTGGAGTCATATTTGAACCTTTCGAGAATGTTGATCGGGTCGAAGAAGAGGGCAGAGATGTTGCGCAGGGCAATTTGGTATTTGTGTTTGCGGATTTTAACATAGGTTAATTTTTCTT
>CAZCPS010000133.1:0-3920 GCA_964499895.1 uncultured bacterium
GCCGCATGTCCTTGAAACGCAATTGCGCAAAGGAAAATGCCTAATAAAATTTTTTTCATAAAAAAGTCCTTATTCGATTATACTTAAAATTTATTTCATAATAGGGAAAATAAAATATTCTTTTCAACAAAAAATTAATAATATGCTGCTAATGCTCATAAAATTGAGGTAAGCAACTCATTATCAATGGTCATAAATCGATAAAAATCCGAATCTTGAAGTTGCTTGGATATAAAGTAAGAATTTTTCTATTAAGGAAGATCGTCGCTGCGTTTTTTCAAGGTCTCAAAAGCATCGCTAACGCTTTTTAAAATGGCGCGGACGGCTTCTTTTTTTCCGTGGCGGGCAAAGCGCTCCGCTTCAATCGGCTCGCCAAACATCACCGTGATTTTCCCAAAAAGCTTCGGCCACCGGCTTTTTACGCCCCAGGCCTTGTGAGCACCATGCACATAGACAGGAATAATGCGCACTTTAGAGTAATTGGCCAGAAAGGCGATGCCGGGCATTAACTTGCCGATCTCACCGCTTTCCGAACGCGTGCCTTCGGGAAATAGAAGCACCTTTTTCCCTTCATCCAATAAAGCGGCGATCTGCTTGAAGAGCCGGTGTTCGGCAATGCCGTGCGCAACCTGATGGGCATTTAATTTGTAGATCAGCTTGCCAAAGAGCTTGTTCTTAAAAAGCGAATCCCTGGCTAAAAAATGAATTTCATCCGGCGAGGCGGCCGCGGCAGCGGGCGGATCTAAAAAAGAAGTGTGATTGACGGCGATAATGGCGGCTCCCGGACGGTAATTTTCCAGCCCGACCACCTTAAAGCGGTAAAACACTTTAAAAAACAAATAGCAAAGGAAAATCGTAAAGCGATAAAAGCCCCTTGCCCGGCAAACCCGATAGAGCGCTTTGATAATTTTATTGGCGACTTCTTGGGGAGATAAAAACGAACTGTCGATCACCTTGGCGCCTTTGGGACGGATGAGCGGAGCTGTCTTGCGGCTCGAATCGCGCAGATCGCGCTCTTCAATTTCAGTAAGGATTTGAGAAAGGTTTAGCTCTTTTTTCCTGGCGGGAAATTTAGCCAGCAGCTCCTTGTATCGCCGCTCGGCGCGCACTTTCGGACCGGCCGTTAAAAAGATTTTAAGTTTGGCGTCGGGAAAAATAACCGAACCCATATCTCTTCCGGCCACAACAATATTGCGTCCTTTGGCAATCCGGCGCTGCTCCTCCTTTAATGCGGCGCGCACACCCGGCATCGCCGATATGCGCGAGGCGATCTCGGCAATTTGCTGCGTCGAAAGACGCACAGTAATATCTTCGCCATTCAAAATATAGCGCTTTTCATCCACGCCTACCTGCTCTACACGAAAAGCAAAAAAATCAAAAAGCGCGACAATTTCCACCTCGCCGGCCTCTTCAAGATGGCGCTCTTTAGCCAAAAAGGCGAGCGCGCGATATAAAATGCCGGTGTCAAAGTAATCAAAACCAAGCATTTGCGCCGTCATTTTGGCAATCGTAGTTTTTCCGGAGGCCGAAGGCCCGTCAATTGTTATGATCATAATAAATATAAATACAATATCGGAGCATTAATCAGCAACGAATCGAGCATATCAAGAATGCCGCCGAAGCCCGGCAGGCTGCCGCTGTCTTTGACTTGCGCGTCGCGCTTGAGGAGCGACTCAATCAAATCCCCCACCTGGCCGAAAATGGCCAGAATAGCGCCTAAATAGAGCGCGCCCTGCCAGCTAAGGTCGAAACCAATGCTTTTAGGTCCCAAAATATAAAAACAGAAACTGATCCCAATGCCGCTTAGCACTCCCAAAATCGCCCCTTCAATGGTTTTTTTAGGGCTGATCTCCATGATCAATTTATGCCGGCCAAATAATTTTCCGCCAAAATAGGCGCCGATATCGGTCGATTTGGTAACAACAAGCAAATAAGCCAGCCAAAAGACGCCGCCTTCATTGGGGCTCAAAAGAAAAATAGATGCGAGCATGCCAAGCGGAACCGCCAAATAGATTAGACCGCAAACAGCCGCCGACACTCTGACTAAGGCGTTTTCCACTTTTTTAAAGGAGGATAAAAACATGATGACGCAAAAAAGAAGCAAAATCCACATCGGCAATGTAACAAAACCGGGAGAAAAACTCTGAAATATAAATGCCGCGATAATGCAAATTACGCCCGTTTTTAAAAGAGCCGCCGGCAGCAATATTTGTTTTAGTTGCGCAAAATGGCAGTACTCTTGCGCGGAGAGCAGGCCTAAAACCAGAATAGCCGCTAAAACAACTATTTTAACTGCCAAAAACTGGGCAAAAGTCAAAGCAAGCGTCAATATGCCGATCGCAAGCAGACCATAAATTATCCGGCAAGAATTTTCACTTAATTTATTCATGCTCCCCCCTTGCGCCGCTGGCGCTTTTGATATGAGAGAACAGCGGAAAGCAGCTCTCTTTTGGAAAAATCAGGCCAATGAGCCTCGCAGGTAAAAATTTCGGTGTAGGAAATCTGCCAAAGCAAAAAATTGCTGACCCGCTGCTCGCCGCTGGTGCGAATAAGCAAATCGGGATCCTGCCATTTTGCCGTATCCAGATACGAAGCAAAAAAATCTTCCGTCAGCTGCTCTTTTGTTAATTTATTGTCTGCGAAATCGGCTAAAATCTTGCTCGCGGCACGCACAATCTCATCACGGCCGCCGTAATTGATGGCCAAAACCAGCTCTATTTTTTCGCATTGGGCTGTCGCGGCTTTCGTTTCCAAGAGAGCGTTTTGCACTTTAAGAGGACAGCGGGAAATGTCGCCGATATAATCCAGCCGGACGCCATTTTCCACCATTTCCGCTCGCTTGTTTATCAAATAAGAACTTAGCAAATTCATCAGTCCTGTTATTTCATATGAAGAACGCCGCCAGTTTTCCGTCGAAAAGGCGTAGACGGTAACCACTTTGATGCCGATTTGCTCGGCGCCACGCAAAATACCGCTTAGATTATCCGCGCCCTCCCGGTGGCCAAGAATCGTGCGCATGGCATGGCCTCTAGCCCAACGGCGATTGCCGTCCATAATGATGGCCACATGCCGGGGCAAAGACCCTTTGTTAAGAACAGCCAGCTCTTCCCCGGTATAAATTTGTTGTTGCTGCTGCATCGGCATATTTTATTGACCCACCCAAATCACGCTGTCGCGCTGCGGCCCTACCGACACCAGTTCAATCGGAGCATGGCACAGTTCTTGCAGCCGCTTAACATAATTCCTTGCTTTCTGCGGCAGATCGGTAAAATGGCGAATGTGAACGGTTGACTCCTTCCAACCCGGCATCTCCTCATAAACCGGATGCGCCTGCGACAAATCAAAAGGAACGCCCTGAACAGGGGCGCCATTGACAAGATACCCTGTGCAAATTTTAATCGTATCGAGCCGGTCCAAAATATCCAGTTTGGTGAGGCAAATGGCATCTACGCCATTTACTTCAACCGCAAAACGGCCCAATACGGCGTCGAACCAGCCAATCTGGCGCAGCCGGCCGGTCGTAACGCCGATTTCACGGGAGGCTTTGTTGTCCGGAAAAAGCGCCATTTCCCCGTCGGATAATTTGGTCGGGAAAGGGCCGTTGCCCACGCGCGTGGTATAAGCTTTGATCACCCCTACAACCTTGTCAATGCGCGACGGACCGATGCCGGCGCCGCTGCAGCAGCCTGAGGAGAGCGTGCAGGAAGAGGTTACGAACGGATATGTGCCGAAAGTCAAATCCAGAAGCGCGCCTTGCGCGCCTTCAAACAGCAGGTTTTCTTGAGCAACGGCGGCGGCGGCAATTTCCTGCTCCACATTTATTATATAAGGTGAAAGCAGCCCGCTGTAGTTTTTATATTCGGCAATAATCGCCTCAACATCATAACCGGGCTCGCCATAGAGTTTTTCCCGTTCCCGAT
>CAZCPS010000134.1:0-3915 GCA_964499895.1 uncultured bacterium
GATATCGGACTCTTCATACAGGCAAGTGGGAGCCGAGGTTTTATTGAATTTTTCCATCACATCTTCCCATGAATGCAAAAGCTCATGCGCCTCATTAATGAGCATTTCCATCGTAGCGCCGGCGCTGGCTGTACGGCAGATCAAACCCATGTCTTGCGGCATTTCAAAAGCGCGGATTAATTTTTTGAGTTTGTCCCGGGAAGCCCGGTCTTCGATGCGGCGCGAGACGCCGCGGTGGGATGTGTTGGGCAGCAGGACCAAATAGCGGCCGGCAATCGAAATGTTTGAGGTGAGCCTGGCGCCCTTGGTTCCGATTGATTCCTTAACCACCTGCACCAATACCGGTTGGCCCTCTTTGAGTACATCGTTGATGTTTTTAGGGTTTTTTTTGGCCTTCACCGGAGTGTCGATCTCAAAGTCCATGTCAAATGTTTCTTCGAATTTTTTGGTGTTTTCGACAATATCGGAGATGTGGATAAAACCGTTTTCCTTTTCGTTGATATCGATAAATGCCGATTGAATGTTATGTAAGATGTTGGTTACTTTACCCTTATAAATATTACCGGTAATTTGCCTGCTCTTTTTGCGTTCGATCATCAGATCATGCAGCTCTCCGAACTTCAAGTGGGCGTAGCGAATTTCTTTAGACTCTATATTTAATAAAATTTTTTCCATAAACACTTCCGAAAGTTGATTTGGGGCGCATTACAAAGGCGCGACCGGCTTTTTTTGCAATTATAAGGCAACAGGAGATCGTTTTTCCAGTAAAAAGACCTAAACCAAGATATTTCATGGAATATCCCGGTAAAACATTTTTAGCCGATAAAGAGCGTCATTCTTTTCGCTGTGACGGCAATTTTTATGCCGAAGGGAATCTTGATCAGGTCAACTTTCCAATCGCTGATTTTGGGTGAATCGGCGCTAATTAAATAGGACAGGTCATTAAGGCTGGAAGCAGGCAGGGTATGAACCTTGCCGTGCGGCGACCGTTCATATATATGCCTGTGAGCTTTAACGATGACAACTAAATTGTTATTGCCGGAAACAAGATCGAAATAGGCCTTGCAAATCTTTTCGCTTAAAATTAGCCCCCGATTTTTTTCCCAGTATTTTTGCGTCTTGGCGTTCTGATCGCAATCGGCCCACAGAAAACTGTTGGCGCAACCGGGCTGTGTTGCCAGATTGAAAGCGATGGCATCAAAAACCCGTTTTAATTTAATAGCGGCCTTTTGGCGGACGGGATCATCTGTTTGAGAGGCAAGATCCAATATGCGTTTGCTTAAATTATTTTCCTGATAGACGGTTTCTTCATTAACTTGATTTTGCTCAAGAAAATTATGCAGGTCGTAGTAAATGGGAAAGAGGCCGTGCGAAAATTGTATATATTCCATCTTGCCATTTTTTTCAACGCCTGCATATAAAGCCAAAAGCAGGCTGCGATAAAATAGTTCGATCATTTCTTTAGCCGGTAAAAACCCCCAGAGGAGTTCTGAGGAGGAAAAAAGGTGGTACATTTCATCTTGTGGATGCATCCATGAATTAGCCAGTTCGGTCTCCTCATGGTTGCCCCGCAGCAGAAATGCCCGGTCCGGATTTTCCAGTCTAAGTTGCATGAGCAGACAAAGAATTTTTTTACTTTCCGGCCCGCGGTGAACATAATCGCCAAGGCAGACCACTAAAGCGTTTTCGGTAACTTTAAAGTCGAAATCGAGGATGCCGACGCTTTGGAGAAAGCGCATGTTTTTGATTAGACTGGGCAGATCGCCATGATAATCGCCATGAGCATGGATGCGGCTATTTTTGGCGACGGTAATTTTATGTACGGTGCCGAGTGCCGGGCGGGATCCATGTTGAAAATTTTCGTATCGGGTAAGTGGTGGAAAGGTTGATAAATAACGCAAAAGCACATCGAAAAAGAGTCGGTCGTCGAGCCGCCTGCAACAGCGAAAGCCGCTCTGCTTGACATAGACAAAATCATCCCACTTCTTGAGCATTCCTTTAAAAGAAAGCCCTTCAGAATAAGGCGAAACGGCGTTTAACCGTTCCATGGCATTTAAAAATATGGATGACATATTCTTTTTTTAAAGAAATGTTAAGAATAAAGAGGACTTTAGCGCAACAATTTAAATTTCAGCTGTTAGCTCGACTTTGTACATTTTTAAGCTTTGATTTCAATAAGATCTTGATTTTCTATGACTTACCGCTTTCCGCGGTAGGCTTGAATCAAGCCATCCGGAAAAGCGGTAAGTCATAGAAAGTCAAAAGCTTGCAGAAATCATGCTTCAAAAATGTACAAAGTCGAGGTTAGGCAATATTGGTAGCCGATCGGTTTAGGGCTCGTAAGAGGGCTTCGCGGATAAATTCAGCTTTCTATTAGAGTTTGTTCGATCTTGTTAATAAAATTTTTATTGTGCAGTTCGATTGCGCCTTTAATGCCGTTGGCAAAAGCTTGCGGAGTTGAATAGCTGTGGCACTTAATGATGATGCCTTTGATGCCGCATAAAATGGCGCCGGGATATTCAGCATAATGCAGCTGTTTTTGCAATTCCTCCTGCAAGGTCGGGGGTAGATGGAACTCTCCCTTGGATTCCGAGATCCGGTCCAGAATAAAGGTAGCCATTCCTTCGGCGGTCTTCAGGAAGATGTTGCCGGTAAAGCCTTCGGTTATCACTACATCAACCAATCCGGAAAAAACATCCTTGCTTTCGATGTTGCCGATAAAATCATAGCATCCGGTGGATTTTTGCAGGTCGTGATAGGCCTTGCGGATGAGCGTAGTCCCTTTTTTGGCTTCCGAGCCGATATTTAGCAATCCGATCCGGGGCCGCTCAATGTTTTTGACATGCTGAAAGGCGGCGCCCATTGCGGCAAATTGCACCAGATGCTCACTTTTACAATTCAGGTTGGCGCCGACATCGAGGACGGCTACCGGACTTTTGCAGGTGGGCATAAGCGCCAGAAGGGCCGGGCGGGAAATGCCGGGCAGGGAGGGTAGAAACATTTTGGCGGCGGTCATCAGAGCGCCGGTATTGCCGGCGGAGACGAAAGCCTGGATTTCGCCCCGTTTCAGCATTTGCACGCCGGCGCAGATCGTAGAATCCTTTTTGCGGCGAATGGCAAAAAGGGGATTTTCCGCCATGGAGATGCTGTTTTTTGTAATGCGACAGGCGATTTTATCGGGAAAACGGCGTTTAGCTTTCTGGCAGACTTTGCGGGTGTCTTCGGTAGCAAATAATAAAAAAAGTTCGTTGCCGCCATCAATGGCCGCCAGCTTGCATACGGCTTCGAGCAACAGCGACGGTGGATGGTCGCTGCCCATGAGATCAATACCGATTACCGGTTGGTTATTCACTCTGTTCTTTGGCTACGATTGGTTTTTTGCCGTAATAGCCGCATTCCGCGCAAATCCTGTGAGGAAGGCTCGGCTTTTGGCAATTGGGACAGCTGACTAAATTTTTGGGAATTTTAGCCATGTGCGATCTTCTGGAATTTTTGCGCGCATTGGAAGTGCGGTTGCGTGGTACTGCCATTTTTATCTCCTTAAATTGGCAAAGGGGAAATGGGTGTCGCCCTTTGGTTTTTTTGTAAATTGTTCAACATTTTTTCTTTCCTTGCAATTCCCTTCGTTGCATTCCAAAAAGGCGGGAATTTCTAAAAGAATGGCTTGCCGCGCAAGATCCTGAAAATCAAATGCCGCCTGTTTAATGTCGCTTCTTGGAATGCAGAAATTGCAGTTTTTCAGTATAAGTTTCTGTTTGGTTAACCGGTTGCAAACCGAGCAGATGCTTTCGTAGACGGTCTCAATCTGAAGTCTTAAAATTAAAAAATCATTTTGCATCTCGGCCTGTCCGCGGATTGCGACGGAATCATTAAAGCATAGCTCTTTTTCATTGATGTCCAAAAAGGCGCTATCGG
>CAZCPS010000135.1:0-3915 GCA_964499895.1 uncultured bacterium
GTGTCTAAATAAATTTATGCTGTTGCATAGATTTACACAGATTTTTATGAGCGGCATTGTTGTCACAGCGGTAGCCTCCGTTTAGCAATATTATGGTTGCTTGTGTGTGCTTTTTTCCTGATCCTTTAAGGAAAGCGGGCTAATTGCCTTTAACTCCCTTTCCAGCTCTTTAATTGCTTTGGGGTTGTGCCGGTGCGGCCGCAAGATTTTTTGGGTCAGGGTCAAATAGCGCCAGGCCGCCGGGCAATCGCCCTGCTCCAGGCAGAGCGCCGCCAAATAGTAGCTCACTACCGGATTTTGGCTGTCGAACTTGTCATATTTTTGCAAGATATCGATAGCCTCTTTTTGTCGTCCCAGCTGCAGGTAGGCGGTTGCCAGTTGCAAGAGTCCTGCGCGAAACCGCGGATAGCGCCGCAAAATGACTGCAAGTTCTTTTTGCTTGGCTAAAATGGAGGTTCTCGTTTCATCAACAGGCGCAAAAACCGCTTTGATGCCATCCAAATTGGTTCTGCCGGCAAGATAATCATCGACAATTGTATCTCCGGCAACGGCATAGTCGGGCACAAAGCCTTTAAGACGGCAAAGCAGGCTGCGGCCCTTTTTTTTCTGCCCGGAAAAAAGGTAGTTGTAAGCTAGAAAATTATCTATTAATGGATCGTTTGGGATGTATTGTTTGGCTTTTTCATATAACCGGATGGCTTTGGCATAGTCTTCCTTTTTCCAGTAGACGCCCGCCTCGTTGAAAAAGGCCATGCCGATGACTTCCTTGATGGTTCTTTTGGGCAAGCTTTTAGTCTCAATGCTCAGGTAGGCTTCATCGGGCAGACTGGTGCCGCGGGCGGTATTTTCTATATTTGTTTGTCCGCAGCGCACAAAGATGTGGCCGGGCGGGGTAATAATTTCCAACGGCAGCCCCAATCTTTGAGCCAGGCAGAGATAGAGGATCGATACGCCAAGGCAGACGCCGCGGCGGCTGTCGAGCACCGATGGCAGAAAGGTATAGGCATCAATATTCTGCGGCACTGCGGAAAGGGGCGGAAAGCGAAAGCCCATTTCATAAAAGATAAAATGGGAGATGGCGGCGGCAATCTGAGCGTCGGTAAAATCGCTTGCGAGCCTGGGCAAAATCTGCAAGGCCATCAAATCCAGGCAGGCTTCATAGTAGCGGATCAAAAGTTTGTTTTTGGCGCCCAGCTCAGCGATAAAGAGCCCTCTGGAAAGATCGATCTCCTCGGGCGCGGCTTTTATAAAAACCTCTTCATCCCAGCAGTTAAAGGTTTTTAGCCGGCGGTTTTTTAGATTTTGCCCCAGCTTTTCAATCATCTTAAGCTGAAGATCGTCAAGCGCCTTGAGGGGCGGCGTATCCCATTTATTAATTAATGAGGAAATGAAACCGATGTCGATTTCCGGTATCTGAAAAAAATCGGCCGGCGAAACATTTTGCATATTTAATAGTCGATAACCATTTTTAAGGGCAATCTGGCCTTCCGTAGAATCAGGATATAGTTCGTAGAAGGCGAAGTGCTGGGCGACCGAAAGCGGATCCAGATTTTGAAATAGATGCTGAAGCGAACCAAATGCGCCGCTTGCCGCAAAGAAGAGAATAACCAGTAAAATATACTTTTTCATGATCATATAATAAGCGTTGGACGCTTTTTTCCAAACGCAAATTGATCTTAAAAGACGGATTATCTACACTGGTATCCTTTTAGGCTCTGTACTGGACAAAAATTGCTTGTATGGAGGAAATGAGCCTAAATCAAATCTTGAAGTCCATTGGGTATACCCAATTTTTGTCCGGTACAGAACATTTTAGGAGGCGATTATGAAGGTATTTACAGGTTTTGTTTTTTTGATTATAAGCAGTCTTTGTTTGGCGGCCGGCATCCCGCATGTCGAGAATGCGGAAGATGTCGCGGCCCTTTTTTTTAAGAGCCCTGAAGCTGTTTTACAAGCTCAAATTGAAACCATTGAAATATTTAAGAATGATATTCAACAGATCGAAAGGATCGCTCCCGACCAACGCACTTTTGATAATACGGTCCAAGAGCTGGATGCGGCCTTTGGCAAAATTTATTACCTCTTTAGTTTGTCAAACGCGATTGCGCTCACAACGCCCGATACCGCCTTGCGCGAGGCAACCGAAACTACGATGTCTGCCTTGCATCAGCTGATTTCCGATACATTGCAAAAAAATGACCGGCTCTATGCCGCTTGCCTTGCGGTAACCGCGCAAGAAGGACTTTCCAAAGAACAAAAATATTTTTTGGATGAATTGCTTCTGGATTTTAAAAAAGTTGGCCAGGGCCTTGGCGAAGCAGATAAAAAAGAGGCCGGTGATCTGCAAAACGAAATCTTTTCGCGTTATATGGAATTTCAGAAAAATGTGCAGAATGATAAGAGCCGCCTCGTAGCTTCGTCTAAAGAATTAAAAGGCTTAAAGCCATCGTTTCTTACGCCGCTGGAAAAAGATGAAAACGGAAATTATCTGTTGGGATGCGATTATCCCACATATTTTTATGTAATGGAGAATTGTCCGGTAGAAAAGTTGCGCCGTAGATTTTATATGCTCTTCAATAACCGCGCCTATCCGGCAAATGACAAGTTGCTTAAGAATCTTCTGCAGTTGCGCGGCCGGCTGGCTCAAATAATGGGTTATAAAAACTACGCTGAATTTGATCTTTGCGATCAGATGGCTAAAACTCCCGATTGCGTTATTTCTTTTCTTAATAAGTTGCAGTCTGAGTATTTATCCGCAGGAAAAGAGAGCATTGCCAAACTTAAAGCTCTGCCGGAGGCAAAAAACGATCAAAAAAAGCTTCGTATTTGGAATAGCGCTTATCTTTCCAACTGTTATAAAAAGAAGTATTTGAACATTGACGAGCAGGAACTGCAGCAATATTTTCCACTGGATGAGGTGCTTTCCGGTTCGCTCGATATTTTCGGTAAATTTTTCGATCTTAAAATAACGGTTGAAAAGATCAATCTCTGGTCTTGCGATATGAAAGTTTTGCGCATGGAACAAACTGACGGCGGGCGGCTATTGGGCTACCTGATTCTGGATCTTTATCCCCGCGAAAATAAGTTTTCACACGCCTGCTTTGAGTCGATCATTCCGGCTGCCCTTGATTATACGCAGGTTGGCATAATGGTCGCCAATCTGCCCAAGCCGCAGGCGGGCAGCCCGGCTCTATTGCGCCATGATGATGTTGTCACCTTTTTCCATGAACTTGGCCACGCCCTGCATGACTGTCTCGGTCGGACGGCTTTTTACACCAACTCCGGATCCCGAGTCAAAACAGATTTTGTCGAAATGCCCTCGCAGCTTTTGGAGGAATGGGCATGGAATAAGGCGATCTTGCAAAAGATTGGCGTGCATTATCAAACAGGAGCGCCGCTGCCGGACGAGTTGATCGATCGGCTGATTGCCGGACGCACCTGTATGGAGGGGCTGTTCAAAGAGCGGCAGTGTGCCCTGTCGCGCATTTCGCTCGATCTGCATATTGATGGGGGTAGAAAAAATCCAAATGCGATTCAAAACAAACTCTTTAAGGAATTTTTTCCGGATGTCTATTTTCCGCGGGTTCATTTTCTATCCTCTTTTATTCATCTGACTGAATATGGCGCAAAGTACTATAGTTATTTATGGTCTAAGGAGTTGGTAAAACAGGTTTTTGCCCTTATCGAAAAAGAGGGCATCGAAAATCCCCGGATCGGCAAGCGATATGAATCCTGCATTCTTTCGAAAGGAGGCTCTGTTGATCCCGCTGAACTTGTTTCTGATTTTCTGAATCAGAAATAACAAAGGACTTCTTTTTTATCTAAATGTTGGACCTTTATGAAATATACCGAAACAACCCGAAGAATCGGATTTTCAGCAGCTTTGAAATTGCCCAAAACCGATTCTTCAGGTTG
>CAZCPS010000136.1:0-3881 GCA_964499895.1 uncultured bacterium
CGGAAGCCTTGCATGGCGATATTGGGCTGGTGCAAAAGCAGGATGTTGTATTGCTCTTTTCTAAAAGCGGCGAGACGGGCGAACTGCTTGCTTTGCTGCCGCATTTAAAAAACCGCGGCGCGCATGTAATTGGCGTGGTCTCCAATAAAGCTTCGATGTTGGCGCGTTTGTCGGATGATTTTATCCATTTGCCGCTTAAAGCGGAACTTTGTCCATTTAATATGGCGCCGACTACTTCGGCCGCCTTGCAGTTGATTTTCGGCGATCTGCTATCCGTCGCGCTTATGCAGGCCAAGGGTTTTTCTCTGGAGCAATATTCACGGAACCATCCGGCCGGCAATATCGGGCTGAAGACGAAGTTGCGAGTGGAAGACCTGATGCTGTCGGGCAAAGATATTCCGCTCTGCTCTAAAGAAGATATTTTAATTGATGTTTTGCCGGTTTTGTCATCCAAACAGTGCGGCGCTCTTTTAGTCGTAGATACGGATATGCGGCTGGAAGGAATTTTTACCGATGGGGACTTGCGTCGTTCGATAGAGCGGCATGGAATCAGTTTTTCGCAAAAAAAAATCAAAGAAGTCATGACAAATTCACCCAAATGGACTACTAAGAAGGTATTGGCTTTGGAAGCGCTTGAGGCGATGGAAGAGGATCCCTCCCGTTTGATTATGGTGCTTCCTGTACTCGATGGTCAAAAGGTAGTTGGACTGCTTAAATTGCACCAACTGGTACAGGCCGGGCTGAGAGGATAATAATGCACTGGACGGCGACAATTCAGATTTTGGTTATAGCGATTTTTATAATCGGCTATATGGCTATTATTTTTGAAAAATATCTGCATGTCAACAAGACCGCCTCGGCGCTCTTGATGTCCGTCTTAACCTGGGTGGTGGTTTTTTCGCAAAGATCCATCTTTCCGGAAATCAATATCGACCTTATTTCCGAAGAAGTGGGAAAGGCCAGCCAGATTATTTTCTTTCTCTTGGGAGCCATGGCCCTGGTGGAGCTGGTTGACCAGCATAAAGGCTTTCAGATCATTACCGATGTAATCAACACCCGTTCCAAGCGCAAAATGCTCTGGATGGTGGGCTTGATCGCCTTTTTTTTATCGGCCATTCTGGACAATCTGACGACGACGATTGTAATCGTATCGCTTTTGCGCAAGCTGATTGACAATCATAAGGACCGGCTTTTCTTGGGAGCGGCGGTGGTGATTGCCGCCAATGCCGGCGGCGCATGGACGCCGATCGGCGATGTAACGACTACCATGTTGTGGATACAGGGCTATATCACTTCGGCCGTAATAATGAAAACGCTCTTTATTCCCAGTTTTTTTTCATTGATCGTCTCCCTGACGCTGCTCTCTCTTCAGATGCGCGGCGACTATCCCAGCATTTTTCAGGAGAACCGGGTGCATACTACGGAGCCGGGTGCGAAACTGGTCTTTTTTACCGGCATGGGCATATTGATATTGACGCCCATATTTAAAGAGCTGACCGGACTGGCGCCCTTTATGAGCATTTTATTGGGCTTGGGCATTCTGTGGATAATGACCGATATTATGCATCATCGCTATGAAAACCGCTCATATTTAAGGATGCCGCATGTACTGGCGGAGATCGATATTTCCGGAGTGCTCTTTTTCCTGGGGATTTTATTGTGCATTAGTTCTCTGGAAGTGGTCGGCATTCTAAGATATATGGCCGAGTGGCTTGATATGCATATTGGCAACTGGGCCATTATTGCGACGGCCATTGGCTTGCTTTCTTCGATTGTGGATAATGTGCCCCTGGTGGCGGCCTGTATGGGTATGTATGATGTCTCTGTTGTGCCGGTTGATTCTACCGTTTGGCAGATGATCGCCTATGCCGCGGGTACCGGCGGCAGCATCATGATAATCGGTTCGGCCGCCGGCGTCGCTTTCATGGGCTTGGAAAAGGTGGACTTCATCTGGTATGTCAAAAAGATTTCATTGACGGCTCTCGCCGGATTTTTGGCAGGTATGGCTTTGTATCTTTTTATGCAGACTATCTAAAAATCCATCAGGATCTTGAACGCAAATCCGTTGATTGTCATATCGCCGCGGCTGACCGTCTCATTGGAGATCGGGGATGCCTGGTTGGCTGAGCTGTCGGTGTTGCTGTCATAAAATTTTCTAAACCGGTTCATATCGGTCCAGTTTTGAAACTCGTAGGCGAATTTCAGAGTGAGATGGAAAGTATCCTTTAAAAAATAGTGGCCCCAGGCCAGACCTAGCGCGACATCAAAATCGGGCGAGTTTGTAGTGACATGATCATGAATAGTATAGCCGCCGCCGGTGGTATCGGTAGACTGGTCGATATCGAATTGGCCATATAGAATAGCCGCGGCGAAATTGCCGAAAAGAAACCAGCCTTTGCCAAAGAGCCATTCGGTTTCGATGCCGCCGCGAATGCCGACGCCCCAGTAGTCGTTATCAGCCTTCATTTCGGCGCCGACGGTTGAAGCGGTGCCGGCTACGCCAATAGCGGAACAATACCTGGCCAGATAGGACTGGCCGATAAAAGCGGCGCGCAGCCCGACATGCGGATGCATGACGAAGAAATAACTTACATGAAATGGTTTGCCCAGTCTGATATCCAAGGTGTTGAAATTGCCGCTCCAGCGGGCCGAGGCGTCCTTATTGTTGCCTTGCAGGTCAACATAGGCGCCAAGCCACAGAGGCAGCGCTACGCCCGTTCCCTGCACATGCGTGCTCTTGTCTTCCTTGATACGGATATAGGTCCACCTGGCGTCAAGATTCCAGTTGTCATGCGGCATATAAAAACCCATATTGGCGCGAAATCCATAGTTCCAGTCGGTATGATGACGGCCGGATGAAAAACTTTCGACATCGCCGCCGGTAACGGGAAAACGGTTGCCGGAAGAACCATTGGCATTGGTGTTGATAAGCGCGTATTCGAGCCCATCCTCTCTGACTTGCATTAGCAGAAACTCGGCATCGAAGTAAAAATCAATTGGATTGGCCAGTTCGAGGTCCTTTTCGAAGGTATAGGCATAGGGGCCGCATTTGGGATCGCACCTGTCTGTTTTGACATCCCCTGTTTGAAATCGCTCTGAAAAAGCTGCCGAAAGCGCTATGGCCGGAAGAGCAAGACAAACAAGCAGCCGTAAAAATATCGTTCGCATAAATTAATCCTTATACACATCAATCTGCAACATAAATATTTTTTTTAGAAAATACAATAAAAATTTATAAGAGCTTGTAAGGAAATAACCGCCCATTTCAGCCGCGCCAAAGATTTTGCGCAAAAAGACCTTTGAGAAGTGTCTCTGAGGGCACAAACTCATTAAGATAATGATGCGGCCCGCTCCAAATCAGCTAACCCTGCTAAAAAAAACCGGCCAAGTAAAAATTTAAAACAGGAAAAATGAGAAAAAAATGAAAAAAAAGCATCATTTCAAAAAGCGTGTAAATAGTTTGTAAAGTTATAAAAAAGTATTATTAACGAGGGCTGAAGTTGCAAAACCTGAATTATAGCTCTGGGTCGTAGTAAAATAAAAATTGGGGAAAAACAGGATCCCAAAAAGAAAAAAAAGAAAAAAAACAAAATCTGTTGCCGGAAAATAGCGATTCGTTGTATGTTTTTACTTTCAATTGATGACGAATACACAAGATTATCAACTTGGAAAGAGTGGCCTCAGGTCGCTCGGGTCGGTACAATCTGACCCAGTGCTTTTTTGACAGTGGAAATAAAGTGACGAAAGTGTAGTAAAGCTTGTGCAGTTAAAGCAAGTAATTGTTTTGACTGCCTTATATAAATTCATAGATTATAATTTTCATAAATGAGAATTTGATCTTGGTTCAGATTGAATGCTGACGGCGTGGATGAGGCATGCAA
>CAZCPS010000137.1:0-3815 GCA_964499895.1 uncultured bacterium
GCATGGAAATTAAATCCACTAATTTGAAACACATTAAACCCCAATTATTATACTAATAATAGTTATTACTTCAATTATAGCATAAATTTATTTAAAAATCAATTAAATTGGAATTAAGTTTTAAATGCACCCGAATTTGTTGATTAACAAACTCGGGTGTTATAAAATGTTGAAATTCAAATATATAAAGAACTTATTTTACTTTTTTAATAAAATCAGTATCTAGTTTGTTAAGCGTGTTTTGAGCGCTTAGCAGGTTTTGACGGGCTTTGATCAAATCCTTACGCGTATATTTTGCTGCAGGCATTGATTTGCAGGTCAAAACTTCGTTGATGCGATTGATTTTAGCATCAACATGGTTTCTGATTTTTTTAGTTTGAGCAAAACCTACCGGTGAACGGCCGGACGCTGCGGTCCACATTCCATGACTTTTCATTATTTCCTCCTTAGAAATAAATTAAATAGTTAATAAATCGACATAACTATTTAAATTAATTATAGCACTATTGTAATAAAGTGTAATTAAATTCATTTATTAACATAACTGTTACATAACATGCCTTAGCTTAAGTTGTTATAACAACGAATGGTTTTGGTTGCGGCAATTTATAAAAATGTGATTTGATTAAACTTTAGGTAATTTTTAAGGAGCGGCCAGGTCGTTAACAAAAATGAATAAGCAAAGAGAGCATTGGGGATCTAGTTTTGGATTTGTGATGGCGGCGGCCGGTTCGGCTATTGGCTTGGGGACTCTTTGGCAGTTTCCTTATATGACCATGCAAAATGGCGGCGGCATTTTTGTTTTGTTGTTTCTGCTTTTTACGGTTATTTTGGGCATTCCGCTTTTTATTGGCGAAGTCCTTATGGGACGAAGGGCCGCGCGCGGCGCCGTGGGCATTTTTGAGGCGCTTTCGGGGGAGGGCTCTTCATGGAAGGTGACGGGCTGGCTGGGCGTAGCGGCATCGCTATTTATAATGGCTTACTACTGTGTGGTTTCCGGCTGGGGTCTTAATTATGTTGTTATGTCGCTTTGCCAATTTTATGAGCATCGCACTTCGGTGGAAATTGCCGGTGTTTTTGATATTTTGTTTAAGTCCGGGCAGATCAATGTGTTGTGGCAGTCCGTCTTTCTGCTTGTGACGGCCGGCGTTGTTTATCAGGGTATTCGGAAAGGTATTGAATACTGGAGCAAAATTTTGACTTCGGCGCTGCTTGTCCTGCTTTTGGGGCTGTTGATTTACAGCTTTACGCTCAGCGGCTTTGGCGAGGCTTTCCGTTACATCTTTTATCCCGATTTTTCCAAATTACGACCCTCCGGTGTTTTAGAGGCGCTGGGGCTGGCCTTTTTCACTTTAAGCCTGGGGCAAGGGGTAATGTTGACTTATGGCAGCTACATGCGTAAAAGCGATGATATACCCAAGACAGCTGTCATTATAGCGGTTATGAATGGTGTGGTTTCCATTTTCGCGGCGCTGATGATCTTTCCGGTGGTTTTTTCCTTCGGATTAAAGCCTGAAGGGGGCTTTGGCCTTATTTTTCAGACGCTGCCGGTGCTTTTCGCCAAACTTCCCGGCGCCCTGATTATTTCGACTACTTTTTTTACGCTTTTGGTCTTTACCGCGCTGACCTCTTCGGTGGCTATGCTGGAGGTGCTCGTCGCCAACTTCATGGATCTCTATAACTGGACCAGAAAGAGGTCTGTGGTTTATTCATCTTTGGCTATTTTCCTTTTAGGCCTGCCTTGTGCTTTAGCGGGCAGCGGCGCGCTTTTTGGCGATTGGCGGCAGATCTACGGCAAAAACTTTTTCGAAACGCTGATCGAGATTATTTTCCAGTGGATTTTGCCGATCGGCGGGGTTCTGATTTCGCTTTTTTTGGGGTGGTATATGAAAAAAGAAGATTGCCGACTGGAATTTCGTGAGGGCGCCACCTGGCCGGGGCTGTTTGGCGTCTGGTACTTTTTTGTCCGGTTTGTGGCGCCGATATGCATTTTGGTAATTATTTTCCACCGCAGCGGGCTCATTAACCTGGATAAACTATTTATTTTCTAAAGTTTGTCGAATTCCTTACTTTCTTTTAGTTGCCAGGCGCCTTGGTTGCGGCAATAAAGATCGACCCGGCAGCTATCTTCTTCCAGATGCAATAAATTGAAGCCGCCTCGTTTTTTATGGACAACGCATCCGGAATCAAGAGTGATCGGTAGCCCATTGGGGCGCAGGTCCGATATTTTTTGAAAATGGGTGTGTCCGTTGAGATAGAAGCGAACGCGTTTTTCGCCCTTCAGCAGTTTTTTTAGGGCGTTGCCCCGTTTAAGGTTTTTGCGGGGATTTTTGTTTTGGCGGAAGGGGAAGTGGTTGACCAGAATGATAGCGGCATCTTGTGGTATTTGTGCGAGGGCCGATTGTAAATTGGCTTCAATATCTTCTGAAAAAAGGCCGGCGGAAGAGAGCAAATGGGTCGGCAGGGCTGTATCCAGCCCAATGTACCACCACTTTTGACTTATACTGTGACCGGTCTGAAACTTTGATTTTGAGCTGCGTGAAAATCCGCTAGAATCGACGATCGTAAACTGGTCAATATTAGAAATATGAACTAGTTTACGATCGTCGATTCTAGCAGTTTTGCCGCGCTCAAAATTCCAAGTTTCAGGCCGGTCACAGTATAGCTTGTGCACTTCTACCTTGTCATTTTTAAGCGAAAACCCGAAGTAGGGGGGCTTTTCATTTTCAAAATAGCGGTAAAAGGTCTTTTCAACGGAGCTTTCTTTCACATAATGGTCGTGGTTGCCGGGCAGGCAGAGAAAGCGGATATTCTGTTTTTTTAGGACATCAAAAAAGCGCTTGGCCTTTTCGAATTCCGCGCTATGGGAGGTAGAGGAAAAATCGCCGGAGGCCAAAACCAGATCGACACCCAGCTTCGCAAAAAGAGCGCAAAGCTCAAAGAGCTGCTCTTCGGAGAAAAAAAAACGGCGGATCGAAAGAGCGCTCAAATTGCCCAGCCAGCGTTTGTTAAGGAATTGTAAAGGGGAAAAGTGCGTTTTAATAAAATGCAGATCTGAGATGTGGGCAATCTTAAGCATAGCTTTATTTTGGCATGAAAGGCCGTGAGAGGGCAAGTTTAATTTCCTTACGGGCCCTTACGGGTCCTTAATGATATGACCTGTGGCGGAGGCTGGGCGTTTTGCGGCGTTCCTTCTTATTATTTTGCTCATCGGGTGTCAGATAAGGGTTTACATGGGAAGCCTGCATTTTTTTAGCATGCTCCTTTCTTAATTTCTTTTGCTCTTCAAGGCCGGGTTTTTTACTGTAGTTTTGTGCCCAGTTATAATTATCGTCTTCGGGCGACGGGGTTTTTAAGACTTTGCGCTGGGTTTTATTTCTGTGATGAGTAATGTCTTTCATAATACTGCCTCTTTAATGTTGGTTAATAAGGTTTTCCTTTATTTGATTATAACAATCATACTATTTAATTGCATTAATATAAAAATTATGTTATAATAGTTAGTATATTTATATATTATTAATTAATAAATTAATGAGGTTTTTATATGGCCGTCTCGGGGTTTGGGGTTGGTTGTGGTGCGCAGCATGTAAATGTGCATCAGGATAAAGTTGAAAAAGAGATGCAATTTACCCGTATAAGCGAGGCCGCAACCTCTCAAGAGAGTTTGGAGTCTTCGGCGAAGGTTATTTTAAATGCATATCGCCGATTTCGCTTTATGCGCGGCGTAAATGAGTCTGTATCGTCCGGCGATAAGGCTGCTCTAGAGCAGCTTTATGCTAAAGAGTATCAAGTTTCTGTTGATCAATATCCCG
>CAZCPS010000138.1:0-1871 GCA_964499895.1 uncultured bacterium
AATCCCCTACCTGGTCCTTCATCCGGGTGCCGCCACCGGCAACAGCGAAGAAGAGTGCCTCGATGCCATCTGCCATAGTCTTCTGTCGCTAAAAACCCTGATTAAAGCCGGAGAGACCGAAATACTGCTTGAGACCACCGCCGGACAGGGTTCCAATGTAGGTTACCGCTTTGAACAGCTGGGTTTTATCATCGAAAAGGTCAAAAAAGAGATCAAAGCGGGCGTTTGCATTGACACTTGCCACATATTTTGCGCCGGCTATGATATACGCACGCCGAAAGCGTGGGAAGCGGTCCTGAAAGAATTCGAGCATCATATCGGCCTAAAACATTTGCGCGCCATGCACTTGAACGACTCCATGCAGCCTCTCGGCAGCCGCAAAGACCGCCATGCCTCGCTCGGCAAAGGCCAAATCGGCCTGGATTGTTTCAAGTTCATCATGCAAAACAAACATTTTAGATTGATTCCGAAATGCCTCGAAACGCCCGATGGTGACAAATACTGGCAAGATGAGATAAAATTACTTAAAAAAATGGCAGGAGCACATGCGTCATAAAATCAAAGATATTTTAGAAAAGAGCGACCTTATATCCCATAAAACAAAGGTAGCGGGCTGGATTAAAACCGTCCGCGTTCAAAAAACACTTGCCTTTTTGACCGTAAATGACGGTTCTTCCTTTGCCAACCTGCAAATTGTAATCGACAGCAATTGCCCCGATTTTGCCAAGCTCGAAAAAGCTTCCACCGGCGCCTCAATAGAGGTGCATGGCACGGTAGTTAAAAGCCCCGGCGAAAAACAGCTTGTCGAGCTGCATGCCGACTCTCTTACGATTATCGGCACCTGTGATCCGCAGGAATATCCGCTGCAAAAAAAGAACCACTCGTTTGAGTTTCTGCGAACAATCGCCCATCTGCGGCCGCGCACCAACACCCAGAGTGCCGCTATGCGCGTGCGCAACGCGCTCTCTTTTGCCACCCATAAATTTTTTCAGGAGCGCAACTTTCTCTATATCCACACGCCGATCATCACCTCTTCCGACTGCGAAGGCAGCGGCGAACTGTTTCGCGTAACCACACTGGACAATTCCAAAGCCCATCAAAAAGAAGACGGCTCGATCGACTACGCCAAAGATTTTTTCGGCACGGAAGCCTATCTTTCCGTTTCGGGTCAGCTGAATGTCGAATGTTTTGCCTGCGCGATGAGCGATGTCTATACTTTCGGGCCCACCTTCCGCGCTGAAAACTCCAATACCGCGCGCCATCTGGCCGAGTTTTGGATGATCGAGCCGGAAATCATTTTCGCTGATATCAACGATCTTGAAAAACTGGCTGAAGACTATATCCGCTACATTACCGCCGACATTTTAAAACGGTGCCCGGAAGAAATTCTCTTTTTCGAGAAATTTTTCGAAGAGGGATTGAAACAGCGACTCGAAAACATTGCCGACAAGCCCTTTGAGAAGATCACCTACACGCAAGCGATCGCCATCCTCAAAAAAGCGGATCAAAAGTTTGAATTTCCGGTTGAATGGGGCTGCGATCTCCAATCGGAGCATGAGCGCTACATTTGCGAAAAGCACTTCAAGAAAGGGGTGATTGTCGTCGATTATCCCGCCGAGATCAAAGCCTTTTACATGCGTAAGAACAAAGATGATAAAACGGTCGCGGCGCTCGATGTACTGGTACCCGGCGTCGGTGAAATCATCGGCGGCTCGCAACGGGAAGAGCGCTACGATCAGTTGATTGCCAAAATTCGCCAGCTCGGCCTTTCGGAAGAAAATTATCGCTGGTACTTAGACCTGAGAAAATTCGGAACGGTGCCGCATGCCGGCTTTGGCGCGGGGCTGGAACGCCTTATGCTCTTTTTGACC
>CAZCPS010000138.1:1881-3792 GCA_964499895.1 uncultured bacterium
ATATCCGGGAGGTCATTCCCTTCCCCAGATACCCGGGACATGCCGAATTTTAACTCGACTTTGTACATTATTGAACTCAAAGTTCAAAAATGTACAAAGTCGAGTTTAAAGGCCGGCGATTGCCCGCATGATGGCGGAATAATCAAATCCCCGCCGTATGAGCGACGAAATCAGTTTAGGTCGTTCCTGGCATTTAATCCGGTTGTTTTTCTGTAAAAAAGCGCGAATGGCAGCGCTTTGATCAAAGGATAAAAATTCAATCGCCTCTTCTTTGCCGATCTGTTTTTGCCATAACTTGCAAAGGATCATTTTAGGGCCGTAACCCTGCCTTTTTTGGCTGTCGACAAAACGCGCCAAATAATCCCGATCATCAAGATACCCCATCTTTTGCAGGTAGACAATCACTTCATTAGATTCATTTGGATCAAAACCTTTCTGCCGCATTTTCAAAAAAAGCACCCTTGAATGATAGGCCGAACGGGCAAGGCAAAATAGTGCATAGTCTTTTGCATTCATATTGAGATTCTATCGCAATTTATGCTATAAATCAAAAAAAACTGAATTAGAGGCTCGCATGTCTGATATCGATCCGCTCAGCTCTTCCGGAAGTACGAATGCTTATTTCAAATTTGTCGACGAAAATTCCGGACAAACATATCAATTCGGCAATACGGAATTTACCGCTACGGAATGGAACATGTTTCTTACCAATTTATTAAATCAGGCCATGAGCGACATGCGCCGCAATGAAAAAAAATCCAGGGAAACCGCGCGCAAACTCAAAGAAAGCATCGAAGGAAATTAATCTTGTAAAAAACGATCCATAAATTTCTGAAAATCATCCGGCGGCGGAGCTGTCAATTCAAGCGGCTTTTGCGTGATTGGATGATTGAAGCGCAAAGTGTGAGCGTGCAGCATCTGCCTTGCCGCTTTGTATTTGGCATTGATTTTGGTGTTGCCATAAACGGCATCGCCCAAAACCGGCGCGCCGATATGCTTTAAATGCACACGAATCTGATGCGTCCTGCCGGTAAAAATCCGAACTGAAAGCAAAGAGAGTCCGTCTTGATAACCCAGTACTTCTATCGCGCTTTTGGCCGCCCTGCCGGAAGCTACCGCCGCCATCTCTTTGCGCCTCACCGGATGGCGCCCGATCGGCGACTCAATCATTTGAGGGGCTACCCGGCCGTACGCTATCGCCAAATATTTTTTCTCCAGCAGCCTTTCGGCAAATTGGCTTGAGAGCTTCAGATGCGCCTCTCTGGTCTTGGCAGCCAGCAGAAGACCCGAGGTCTCCTTGTCCAACCGGTGCACAATACCGGGCCGCAGCGGGTCGCCCCCCTCTTCCAGACTATCGCAGTAAAATAGCAAAGCGTTGACAAAGGTTGATCTGGGGCTGCCCGGCGCCGGATGAACTACCATACCGGAGGGTTTGTTAATCGCCAAAATATGCTCATCCTCATAAATGATATCAAGGGCGATCGCTTCCGGCTCGGCTGAAAGCCTCGGCGTCTCTAAAAAAATTATTTGCAGAAGATCGCCCGCTTTGGGTTCAATTCTTTTTTTGACAGGCACCCCATTTAGTAAAACTGCTTCATTGTTCAGTAAATACTGAAAATAAGAGCGGGACTTGCCCTCAAATCTCGCCGACAGTAGCCTATCCACGCGGAGGCCGGCTTCTTCTTTGGAAACGGTAATCGTATTATTCATAATGCATGAATATACACTAACCGTCAAAATTAATAAAGTTATACCCAATACGGCTCTCATAGAACAGCTGGCGCAAATCACAGGCGATCAAGAAACTAAGGGCCCGTAAGGAAATAACTACCACATTTCAGCTGCGCCAAAGCCCCGGGCTTGACCGATCGTAAAAAGGCCCTATATTTCTAATATTAGGTAGCTTACGAT
>CAZCPS010000139.1:0-3780 GCA_964499895.1 uncultured bacterium
CCCAGGGCTTTGGCGCCGCACAATCCTAAATTTTAACATTGACAGAGCACTAGCGCGCGATCAGAAAAACGGCCGGCCGCTTTTTACATGGCGGCAAGGGTTGTTTTTTCCATGACGAGACAGGCAGCACGATTACCTGTTCGGTAGGCATGGTCAAATCCATGGCCAGACATAGTCTGATTTTATCATGCAATGTTGCCAGCAGAGTACTTAGCAGCTTTTCCGTACGGTAGGGCGCCTCGATAAAGACTTGCGTATACGCGCCGCACTCTTTCTCGAGTGCCGCGATCCTGGCTTTTAACGGCAGCTCCTCTCTCGGCAAGTATCCATGAAAGGTAAAGGCCTGGGCGCTAAAACCCGAAAGCATCAGCGAAAGCAGAATAGAAGAAGGACCTGATATGGCTTGCACTTCAATGTTTTTTAATCGCGCCTTTTCTACCAGGCGCGCGCCCGGATCAGCCATGCAAGGCATTCCGCAATCGGTGATCAGCCCCCACACCTGCCCCCGAGATATCCTGGCCGCCATCTCCTCAACTTCAGCTTCGGAAGTATGCTCATTCAAGAGCAGCAGCGGCAGCCGGCGGAACTTTTCATTCGGCAAAAAACGGCGCAAAAAATGCCATGCTCCCTTTTCACTTTCAGAGACAAGACCTTCGATTTTTTCAACAATCGCTTTAAGAGCAGCGGGAAAGTAGAGGTCGCCATCTGCCTCTTCATCAAGTAAATTAGGCAACAAATACAATTTAGCTTTCATAGGACGCTCGAAGCTCTGGGCAGGTTTTATTAAAAAAAAGGGTTACCAACGCGTGGTAGACCGCCGCATTGTTTTTGGAAAGCAGGTCAATATCAAAAAGACAAATAAGCGCGCGCTCAAAATAATCGGCCGAAAGCGCTGCCGCCTGCTCTTTGCGGCGCAAAAGCGTTTTGGGGTGCAGCTTGATAAAATGCGACTCCACATCTTTATAGGGAATCCCCTGCGACACAAAAACAGCCAGCTTCAAGCCCAGCTGCAGCTGATAGCGCACAGCCGCCACCAACCCATGAAAAAAAGAAGCCTCCCAACGCTCGTCGATGATCAGATTGCGGTTCCAGACCAGCTCTTCAGCCAACTGCCAAATCGTGTTTTGATGCGACCGGTAACAAACCGCCAGTACATCCTCAGCTGTAATTACCGCCCGCTCGCCAACAAACGCGATCAGCTTGTTAATCTCGCGAAAAAGCGCCGACATGTCCAGCCCCGCAAACTCCAAAAGCCTGGAAGAGGCCTGCTTTTCTAATGTTTTACACGCTTTCGCGCACTCGGCCTGCAGAAAATCAGCAAGCCGCTTTTCTTTTTCCCAGGGCTTCTCCGCGAGCAAATCAAGCAGCATGCCGCAGCTTTCAACCTCGCGCAAAAGCGGCAATAGCGCCCCTTTCGCGGACGCCCCCATAACCAGGTAGCCGCCAAACGGCTCTTTAATAAACTCGGAAAGCCGCCGCACGGTATCCTTTGCGAGAGCGGCGGCGTCATCCAGAATAAGTAGCGGCCGGCCGCCAAACAACGAGGGCGAGGATAACGCTGAAATAATTTTAGCGGCATCCGCCTCTTCGCCGGCATACCGAAAGACACTATACGCGTTGGGATGCGGCAGGTAGCATAAAACATAATCTAAAAGGCGCGCGCGCTCAAAAGCGCTCTCAGCCAATATTAAATAAACCCGCGGCATCTCTTTTTGATAGGCCGCTTCGATCTGACGCTTAAACGCGGGGACATTGGTATATTTCATGAATTTATTATCGAGGATCAGACATTTATCCTCAATGCCGATTTAGGCAGTTATCTATTTCTTCTTCTTGGGACTTTTTACAACTTTAGTCTTTGGGGCCGCCTCTTTCACTTCTTGGCGCCGCTCTTCCTTCAAAGCTTTTTCCACCCGCGCTTTTAAAATCTTTTTAAACCAGCCCGGACGGACTTCATTTTCCGAAATTACCGGCGCAGGCGTTTTTTTACGGGAAAAATAGGAAAATAAACTCTTGTCGCGACTTCGATCCGAACTCTGCGGCAGCATGGCGCTGGCATCATTAATGCACGAACGCAAGGTCGCGTGCGTCTTTTCGAGCATCTGAATCTCTACCTTTACCGCCTCGCGCCTCGCAATATCCTTTTCGCCCAGTTTGGCGATCTCGGACCGCTGCCGCTCAAAGGCCATAATCTCTTGCGTCTTTTGCTCTTTTTCCAGCTGAAGGCTCTCCAGCTCGCTACGCAGCTCCATCTTCTTTTGCACCGATTGCTCAATTTGGGATTTAATCGAGTGCTTCATTTCCTCTCGTCTTTTAAGCTCGGCCGCCGTTCTAACACTGCCCTCCGAACAAATGGCTTTGATGCGGGCGGAAGTGAGCCGCTCCTCTTTCTGTTTTTGGAAAATTTGCTCGCGCAGCTCAATGGCCGTCTCCTGAAGAGTCTCAACCTTAAACATGCCCTGCTCAATATCCGCGCTGGTTTTACGCTTTTCATCCTGCAGCGAAGCCAGCTCAAGGCGATATTGCTCTTTGATCTTTTGCATTTTTTCCAGCTCGACACGAACTTCCTGCAGCTTTTCAGCTTCCTGCCACACTTCGCGGCGCTTATCGGCAAGCGATATCTGCAACTCGCTTTTCATCTCCTCAAACTGCCGCAACGCAACTTGCGCCTCTCGCAACTTCTCTTCTTCCATACGAATGCTTTTGCCGAAAAAGACCAGCTTTTTCTCGGCGGCAATCTTATCTTCTTCAAGCGCGATAATCTGCTTTTTGAGTTCGGCAACGGCCAGTTCATCGAAATGCTTAACCTTGCGGTTCGATTGAAGGGCAGCATTTTGTTTGTCCAGCATCTGCGTAAGGAGGCGCTCTTCCTCTTTCAGCCCCGCCGCCTTTTGCTCTTCCCGTCGTAAATCCTCGCGCCGCACCTGTAAACTCCAGACCAGCTCGGTTTTCGTCTCTTTTAACTGCTCCACTTCCAGCAATAGCTGCGCTTTTATCTCTTTCATCTTGCGCTCTTCCTGCTGCAAATCAATCAGCGCTTTTTCAATCAGCTCTTTTTGCTTCTGTTTTTCGCTGATCGCCAAATGATCCGCTTCCATCGTTTCTTTTTGGTCTTTACAGCGCAAATTAAGATTAATCAGCTCCTTTTCAACGGCTATTTTATCGGCGGCAAGCCTCTTTACTTCTTTGCGCAGCTCGAGTTTATCCTCCAGCGTCGGCGGAAAAGATATAATCGGCGGCAGCATAATGCCCGTCTGCCCCTCATGACTCTCTATAATCTCTTTAGTCAGCTGCCGAAAATCACCGGCGCCGGAAGAGCCGCTATCAAAATGGATCACCGGCTCATTACACAACGACGCCTCTTTTAAAGAGACGCAATCGCGAATCACCGTCTGCAACACCCTGTTCGAAAATCGCTTCTGCAACTGCTGCAAAAAATGCTGCATATGACGGTGGCTCAGATCCACCCTCGACGGCAAAATGCTGCTTTTGAGTGAGCCGGTCTGCGCTTTCACTTCATCCAAAAACTTCAGGAAACCGGAAAGACCATGCGCCGACAGCGCGCATGCCTCGACCGGCACAATCGCCTCGCTTGCGAAATATAGCGCGTTATGCGCCAGCATGCTCAAATGTGATGGACAGTCGATGATCACATAATCCCATGGCGCACGGCTTACACCGCCAAAAATCCGGGAGAGCTCCGCATTGCTCTTTAAAGCTTTTTCCGCCTGCAGAAGATGGCCGCTCGAGGCAATGACCTGCAAAAGCGGATAGCGCGTA
>CAZCPS010000140.1:0-3727 GCA_964499895.1 uncultured bacterium
TCGATTTGATAAAGGCTCGTTTCCTCCATACAAGCAATTTTTGTCCAGTACAGAGAAAATTTATACGGGAAAATCAATCCGTTTGAAATCTTCGGCAATTACCGTATTGGGAAAGATCGCCTCGGCCTCTTCCTTGAATTCCAAAAGATCATTATATCGCGCCGAAAAATGGGTCAGAATTAAAAGACGCACACCCGCTTTTTGAGCCAGAAGCGCCGCCTCTTTGGCCGTCATATGCAAATACCTTTTCGCCAGATGCTTATGCCTTTCAGTATAGGTGCTCTCACAGAGCAGCACCGTAGCGCCGGAAGCTATCTCCAGAGCCTCAGGACAATTAACCGTATCAATGGTAACCGCCATGCTATCACCCTGCCGCAAATGGCTGACTTCATCAAGTTTCACCTCAAGGCCATCCGGTAAAATCAGCTTGCCTTCCTCGGAAAGCTTTCTCACATCAGGACCTTTAATGCCCAATTGCGCTAATTTTTGCTTGTCAAACTTAACGCGGTCAGCTTCCGTCACCCGCCAGCCGACATTATCTACGCCATGCTGCAAAAAGCAGGCTTCTATCTTAAATTTACCGTCATCATGCACAACCCCATTTTTTTGCACGGGATGTTCAATTACCTGAATAGTCTCGTGGTAGATGCAGCCATAGCGCAAACAATCAAAATTCTTTTTACCGGAAGCCGGATAATAGCAATGAATCGGATGCTCTACCTTGTCCAAATTGAGCCGCATCAACATCGAGCCCAGCCCCAAGCAGTGATCGCCATGAAAATGGCTCACAAAAATGCGCGTCACGGTCGGCGGCGCAATCTCGGCAAAAATAAACTGCCGCTGCGTGCCTTCGCCGGGATCAAACAATAATCCTTCCCGGTTCCAGCGCACTAAATAGGCGCCATGGTTACGGCGCCGCGTAGGCTGCTGGCTGGAACAGCCTAAAATAATAATGTCTTTATTGCTCATGCCCTCTCCGGCTAAAGGGAAAATACCATCCTAACAGAGCTCCGCAAAGCGCACCGGCAATATGCGCCGTGTTGGCGATGCCGGGCACAAAATTTGTGCTTGATAAAAGCTGCGCGAAAAAGGAAGCTACTTGCAAGAATAACATGGCCAACACATAAAAACCTAAAAATAAAATGGTGCTGCGCTGCAACAGATACCCCTCCCAGGGCGCCCTTTTTTGCCGGGCCCAGATAAACCCGGCCAGTCCGCACACTACCCCCGAATAACCTAAAAAATAGGGGCCGCTCATCAAATATTGGGCCGTATTGGAAACGGCGCCAATCAAAAGCACCAGAACTAAATAGCCCATACGCGTTGTCTTTTCTTCGATCTGCTTCCCCAAAAACCAGAGCCACAGCATATTAAATAGAAAATGAAAAAAATCCCGGTGCAAAAAGCAAGGTGAAATTATCCGCCACACCTGCCCTTCTCCAATCCTGAAAAACGCACTTGAGCCGGGCAAAACTTGCCCATGCGTGACTAAATAGGGATAGATTCCGTCCCATGAAGGCAAAGCTTCGGCCGCCAGCATGTCGCTCGCCGCCGCGGGCGGCATATCGGAGAGCTTTTGGTCCGATTCCAAATTATATTGGACAACCACCTCATTCATTCCCACCATAGCGCTCGAAAGATCATAGAGCAGCAAAGACTCGATCCCGGTCATAAAAACCCATTTTTGCCCCTCATTCTTTTGCCACTTGACCTGCATTAAATTAATTGCATAGACGCAAGCGCAGAGCAGAAAGAAAAAACCGGTCAGCCCGGCTGCCCTTTTCTTTCGGGAAGACTGCGGGATGATCGGTTTGATCCTAAGCAGGGCTTCCTGCAGCAATAGCTCTTTTTCCGCTTCTTCACTCTCATCTTTTGGAAAAGCAGCAAGATCCGAAGTATCAAATTTTTGATCGGTAGGATTTTTTTGAAACTCTTCCAGATAGCGCCGGCCTTGGTCTATAAAGTCTTCACTTTCCACCCAAATAACGCCACCTTCCGTGTGGTTGTCAATTCCGTTGTTTTTTAAAAAGCGCGAAAATCTGGCAGCCAGTTTCGCATCATCCAATTCTCCAATTATTCGCATAATTTAATCTTCTCTATAATGGCGGAAGTGGAAAGCCCTTCGACCTTTTTTACGATATGCAACCTGCCGCCATGCTCCCTGACAACCCCGGCTTCAATACACTCCGCGCCATACTCCGATCCGTTGACATGCACATCAGGTCTGATTTGTTCCAGCAGTAAAATAGGATCGGTCTCATTAAACCATGTGACAAAGTCCACGGCTTCCAGAGCCGCCATCATCTTTAGTCGATATTCAAGAGGAATAATCGGCCGGGACGGACTTTTATAAGCACGGATCGAAGCATCGGAATTTAAGGCCACGACTAAAATGTCGGCCTGCCCGGCCGCCTCGTTAATAATAAACAGATGGCCGGCGTGCAGCAGGTCGAATGAACCGTTCAGAGTCGCAATGGTCTTATGTTGCCTTCGCTTTTTTTCCAGTTTTTTTAGGAGCTCGCTTAGCGGAAATATTTTTTTTCTTTGCATGCCTTGGAAACGCTATTGTAAACACATCATCATAATGGGCAACGAAGTGTACTTTCAACCCTTTTTTCAAATATGGAGGCAATTCTTCATAATCCCGCAAATTCTCTTTCGGAAAAATCAGTGTTTTAATCTTCGAGCGCCGGGCGGCAATCAGCTTTTCCTTGAGGCCGCCGATCGGCAGCACCATGCCGGTTACGGTCAGTTCGCCGGTCATGGCCAGCTTGGACGCCACAGGCTTGTTCAAAAGCAGCGAGAGCATCGATGTGACCATGGTAATGCCGGCCGAAGGGCCGTCTTTGGGCGTAGCTCCTTCCGGAATGTGCACATGCACCTGCTCATTTTCAAAAAATGGAATTTTAGGCGCGTATTTTTGCGAAACGCTATGCAAATAGCTCCATGCAATCTGCGACGACTCGCGCATCACATCGCCGGCCTGTCCGGTCAGCTTCATATCCGAATGCTCGGCAGGCGACTTGATCGATTCAATATAGAGCGTCACGCCACCCATCGAAGTCCATGCCAAACCCATGCAAACACCCACCGGCGTATTCAAATAATACAGGTCGCTGGTGAAAATCGGGTTGCCCAAAAATGTACTCAAATTCCGATCGGTTACCGTCGTCTTTTTAATCGCCTTCTTCTTTTCCATATCAACAGCGATCTTAACGGCTATTTTACGCAAAACCTTTTTAATAAAGTTTTCCAAATTACGGACGCCCGCTTCCCGGGCATAACCATTACTGATCTGCGCCAGCGACCCTTTGGTAAACTCAACTTCAGAAGCTTTCAAACCCATGCTTTTACGGTTGCGCGGAATTAAATAGCGCTTGGCAATTTCAATCTTTTCAGCCTGAATGTAGCCGGAAAGGCGCATAATTTCCATCCGGTCTTTGAGCGGCTCCGGAATCGTATCCAAAATATTGGCCGTAACAATAAAAAGAATGTTGGAAAGATCGCACGGCACATCCAGATAATGATCCTGAAAATCCCTGTTTTGCTCCGGATCCAACACCTCTAACATGGCCGAAGCCGGATCGCCATGATAGCTGCTGCCCATTTTATCGATTTCATCAATCATGATGACGGGATTCATAGTCTGCGTCTGTTTGAGCGCCTGGATCATTTTTCCCGGCATCGCGCCAATATAAGTGCGGCGGTGCCCCTTGATCTCGGCCTC
>CAZCPS010000141.1:0-3726 GCA_964499895.1 uncultured bacterium
CCATGCTAAGCTTTCCGTCGAAGACTTTGTCCATAGCGTGCAGCGGCAGATGCTTGGAAGCGTTGTATGACGGATAAAAGACCGAGAGCTTCTCGCGATATTGGGCGATGATCTGCCGGCACATTGGTAAATTGTCGTTTTCCAAAATGATCAAATCATAATTGCCATGAAAAGGCAACATGCTAAACTGCACATATGGAAACCACCGGGCCATGCCTCTTAGCTTTTCGTGAAAAAGCGTTACCTCATAGCCGTTTTGCGCCAGGTTATAGGCGGCGCCGAGCATTAAAAGTGCGTCGCCGATGCCGCCGGCCGGAATAATTGCCGCTTTAGGCATTATTCATCCTTGGTGATACCGATTAAAGCTTCCGAGAGCAGCACTATGCCGGCTCCGGAAATAGCATGTAAAAGAGCGGTTTTAACCACTTTGGCAGGGTCAAAGATGCCGGCTTTACGCAGGTCTTCGACGCATTCGGTGAGCGCGTTGAAGCCGAAAGAGGCTTTGCTTCGTCCGATTTCATCCATGACTACCGCGCTATCCTTGCCGCTATTGGCGATGATCTGTCTGGCTGGGGCTGATACAGCCTTTTCCAGGATCATGATGCCAATCATTTCGTCTTCGGGCAGGGTAAGGTTTTGCAGAGTTTTTGCCGCGCAAATCAGCGCCATTCCGCCGCCGGGCACGATGCCTTCTTCCAGTGCGGCTCTAGTGGCGTTAAGGCTGTCTTCGAACTCCTGCTTGATCTGTTTCATTTCCGATTCGGTCGGCGCGCCGACATAGATGACGGCTACTCCGCCTTGCAGCTTGGCTTTGCGCTCTTTTAGTTTATTGAGATCATAGCCGGGCGCGGAGTGGGCGATGGCGTCGGAGAGTTCCTTGATGCGGGATGAGAGCATTTCCTGATTGGCATTACCGTTTAGGATGGTGGTCTTATCCTTGGAGACGATAATTTTTTCAGCTGAGCCGAGCGCTTCGGAGGTTGCTTCCTTCAGGCTGAGGCCGACTTCTTCGGAGATGAGGGTGGCGCCGGTAACGCAGGCTATGTCTTGCAGCATAGCTTTGCGGTTGTCCCCGAATCCGGGCGCTTTGATCGCGGCCACTTTTAAAATGCCTTTAAGCCTGTTGATTACCAGCGTGGAAAGGGCTTCGTTCTCGATATCTTCGGCGATAATGAGCAGTTCTCTGCCGGTGGAAGCGATATGCTGTAGAATGGGCAGCAAATCCTGGATAACGGTGATTTTTTTATCGGTGATCAAAATGAGGGGATTTTGCATTTCAATGATCATTTTTTCGACATTGGTGCAAAAGTAGCCGCTTAAATAGCCGGACTGCAGCTGCAGCCCTTCGACGGTTTTGAGCGATGTTTCGGTGGTCTTGGAAGCTTCGATGGTGATAACGCCCTCTTTGCCGACCTTGGCAAATCCTTCGGAGATAAAACTGCCGATTGCGCTATTGCCCGAGGCGGAGGCCGTGGCGATATTTTGGGTGTCCGCGACATCGATAGGAGCCGCCATATCGTTAATGGCCGACAGCATCGCTTCAAGGCCTTTTTCAAGGCCGCGCTTGATGCTGCAGGGGTTGGCGCCGGAGGCGATATTTTTCAGTCCGAGCGCTACCAGTTCGTTAAACAGAATAATGCCTGTAGTGGTTCCGTCGCCGGCCTTTTCCTTGATTTTTTCGGCAACTTCTTTAGCAATTTGGGCGCCCATATTTTCAAATTGGTCTTTGAGCTCGATGCTTTTAATGATGGTATGGCCGTCGTTGGTAATGGTTGGTGAGCCGAAGGCGGTGCCAAGTCCGACATTTAGGCCATTGGGGCCGAGTGAGACGGCTGCCGCGTCGGCGAGTTTTTTTATGCCGCAGCGCAGTTTATTCTTGGCTTCTTCTTCGAAAATAATTTCTTTGGGTGTGTTTGCCATGGGTGGGCTCCTTTTTTTATGATTAATCAATTTATCCCAAACGCCCGTTAGTTGCAAATTTAACTTTTAAAGCCGTTGTTTTTGTTTGACCCATTTTGCCGTGATTTGCATAATGGTGTGCGTTAACCATTTTTTTAAGATATTGGTGGCATAGCCAAGTGGTAAGGCAGAAGCCTGCAAAGCTTCCATTCCTCAGTTCGACTCTGAGTGCCACCTTTTTTTATTTCATCAAAAATATGTTATATATAGTTGCAACACCGATCGGAAATCTTGAAGACATCTCGAAGAGAGCTTTAAATGTTTTAGCTGCTGTAGATTACATATTGTGTGAAGATAGCCGCCGTTCAAAAATTTTGCTTTCGGCCTATCAAATTGCGACTCCCTTGATTTCCTATCACAAATTCAATGAAAAGAAGTTGGAAAGCAAAATTTTAGAAGATTTGCGTATGGAGAAGAATATCGCGTTGATTTCCGATGCGGGCACGCCGCTTGTTTCCGATCCGGGCAGTCATTTGGCAGCGCTTTGCCGCAGCCGCTCTCTGCCCATGACAGCCATTCCGGGAGCCTGTAGCGCGATCGATGCGCTGGTTTTATCGGGTTTTGAGGCGGATGCGTTTCAGTTTGTCGGTTTTTTGCCAAAAGAGGACGCCAAGAAGAAGCGGGTTTTAACAAAACTGCTATTTTATCCGGGTATTTCGATCTGTTTTGATCCGGCCAATCGCATAGTAAAAACGCTGCTGCTTTTAGAACGGCTTTGTCCTGACCGGCAGTTGTTTATCGGCAGGGAGCTGACGAAGAAATTTGAAGAACATCTGCATGGCGATCCTAAAACGCTCTTGGCGCATTTTGCCCAAAACGAGCCTAGAGGGGAGATGGTGCTGGTGATTGACCGGGGGGAGCCCTCGTCCGATATTACGCCTGAGGAGACTGTGAGTTTATTGCAGGAGTATTTGGGGCTTTCTTTAAAGGAAGCCATTAAAGCGGCGGCAAAAATGCAGAAGACCGATCGGCGCGGCCTTTATAAAAAGATGCAAGGATAATCATGTTATTAGTAAGCACAGCCAATGCGGCCGAGGCGGCCGTTCTGATTGAGTATTTTGAGCTCCGGTTCAAGGCCAGGGAACCTTTTCCCATTTTTGAGAATACGAGCATGCGTCTTATTATCAGCGGCAGCGGCAAAGTGCACTCGTCGTCCGCGGCGACATATCTGCTGGCAATTTCGCCGGAAGCGAACGCGTTTTTGCATTTTGGGCTGGCCGGCCATGCGTCTATGGAAATAGGTTCTCTATTATTGGCGCGTAAAGTAACCGACGCGTCGGATGGACGCAGCTACTATCCTTCTTTGATTTTTGATCCGCCCTGTGAGACGGCCAGTGTGATGACGGGCGAGCGGCTTTCCAGGGATATTGACGGCAACTGCTGCTATGATACCGAAGCGTTTGGGTTTTACGCCGCGGCGGATCATTTTTTGCCGCCGGAAGTGGTGCACTGCCTAAAAATTATTGGATTAAACCAGATGTCGATGCCTATTCTTACTGAAAAGCGCCGCGGGGAGCTGGTTGAACAGCAGCTTCAAGGAATTGGTGCGGTGGTAAAAGGCCTGCAGGCCGCGGCGGCGGCTCTTGCGCCCGCGCCGGAAAGGGCGCCTCAAACCGAACCTAAAATGACCTTGAAAGAGGTGTTTGAGAAGATCGAAGTTTTCAAAAGCCCTGAAAAAAAAGCTCCTGTAGACTCTGCCGCAGAACGGAGTGAAATGCTAGCCTTTCTAAAGGAAAAAATCAGCAAACAGCCCGTCTCCTGATTCGG
>CAZCPS010000142.1:0-3618 GCA_964499895.1 uncultured bacterium
TTTCGCGCGCAGCTTAAGCAAAGTGGCGAGGATGTTTCTTTTACCGAGATCAGCACCTTTGAAAAGGTGCAGGGCCGATGGCTCTATCGCAGCGGAATGTTTTGCCGGTAAACCTCTGCCGAAATATCAGAATAACCTTTTCAAAAATCCGTTTGCAAAAAGGACAGCTATCTTTTTGTTCTTCCCATAGCCTGGGTTTGGGCGATAAAAAGACATTGCCGCAGCGCGTTATGCCTCAATTATTTTCTATGTAATGCTGGCAATAAAGCATAGAGCAATAATCTTGACGGATATTTGATGAACTATCTGAGCTGCAAGCCATTTTTTGATCCTCGCTAAAGTTGAAAAAATTAAGAGATAAGAATATGATGACGGTTGATTTTTGCCAATAAAAAGCCGCAAAGTAGTAATATGCTGAGTATTGTTGTTGAGCCTTATTCTTTATTTGGTCTGACGGGCATTTTAGCTTCGCTGTTAGTTCCTCTGGGGCGGGCGAAAATTAGCATTTTTGCTGTTTCGACTTATGATACGGATTATATTCTCCTTAAAAAGGAAAAGCTGCAGGAGGCGATCCGGATTTTGGGTGCCTTTTGTAAAATAATAATTTGAAAAAAGCAGGTTTTAATGGCAAAGAGAACATGATAATAATTCAGCCTTTTCAAAAGAAATATGGACGCCAGGTCCAAGCGCTTATTTCAACTATTCAGCGCAAAGAGTTTAATCTTCCCATTACCTTGGAGCAGCAATCTGATTTATTGGATATTAGCGGCTATTATCAAAAAGATAAGGGTGATTTTTGGATAGCGCTGGACGGGGATTCTGTTATCGGCACCATTGCGCTTTTGGATATAGGCCATGGTAATGCGGCTATCAGAAAACTATTTGTAAAAAAAGAGTATCGCCGTAAGTCAGTCGCAACCAAGCTTCTGGATCAGCTGCTTGAATGGGCCGAAGCTTATCAACTTAAGCAAATTTATCTTGAGACGATCGCGATTTTTCCGTCGGCTCATCGTTTTTATGAAAAAAATGGTTTTGTAAAAATTGATATAACGGAGCTTCCGCGGAGCTTTCCGGTCATGTCGGCGGAGAGTAAATTTTATTGCCGGGAGATTTGATTGTGGGTCGGTGTAGCCTTTCTATAAAAGACTGTTTTTTGCTATAATGTTTTCCTTTTGAAAAGAGGAAAACATGAAGAGAACGATTTGTTTAATGCTTGTTTTGTTATCTGTCAGCGCTGTTTTTTTTGCGAACGATAATGCCAATCTATCAAAACCCGTCATGAACCTAAGCGATGTTCTGGCAGTTGGTGATACGCCAAAAGCGAAAGAAAAGGAAAAAGTTCCTCCTTTGTCATATGGCTATGGGAAGTTTGGCACCTCATTTCTTTTCCAGAATTTTGGCTTTGGAAAACGCTATCACAACTTTGCTAATTACTGGGGGCAGGATCTTAGTTTTAATGTTCGCCTGCTTTGGATGGGCATAAACGGTGTTGTGATTCCCAATATAAGGTATGAGTACCTTTTTTATAGGAAAGATAACATTTCATACTTTGGTGTTGGAGGCGAAGTGGGTTGTAGCGTCTGCAGCTCGCTTTTTGCGGTTTATCCCAATGTTGAGCTGATTTGGGGTCAAGAAAGAGAAAAAGTGCGCTTTACCCAGTTCAGCATCAATCTCGCTCCGGCGGCGTTTGCCTTGGTGGGCATTGCAGTGGCTACAACTTCAGATACTCGTGGATATGGGATTGCATTTGCTTTAGCGGGGCTAGCGGCGACATTTGAATATACGATCGGATTTTAATGTTGACAGAGCGCTGGGCTTGTATTGACAAAAACATATTGTACACTTTTTTTTCTGTCATGCAGTTCAAAATCAAATTTTCAGGCCGATCACAGTGTAGCTATTTTACGCCTCGGCGAAAGTATGGGGCTCCGCCTCTTTGATTGGCCCGACCGGATTTATGGCCGGCGGAAAAATTGTTTCTGGCGTTGGAGGGTTGCGGTCTTCTTCCGCTCTGTCCATGACGCATTTTTTGAATAGGCTCCGCTTTGATTGTAGGGTCCGGTTCAAAGCCGGGAATCACGACTCGGGGCAGTTCGCGTTTAAGGAGGCGTTCTATATCACGCAGCATTTCATGCTCATCAACACATACCAAAGACATTGCCGAGCCTTCATGGCCGGCTCTACCGGTGCGGCCGATGCGGTGGACATAATCTTCAGGTACATTTGGCAGCTCGAAGTTTACCACCTGCGGCAACTGGCTGATATCCAGACCGCGGGCGGCGATGTCGGTAGCTACGAGAACTCGCACGCTTCCGTTCTTGAAGCTTGAGAGTGCTTGAGTGCGTGCCCCTTGACTCTTGTTGCCGTGGATGGCGACGGCCGAGATGCCCTCTTTTTCCAGTTGCCTGGCCAGCCTGTTAGCTCCATGTTTGGTGCGCATGAAGACCAGCACCTGCTGCCAGTTCAGGGAGCTGATCAGGTGAGATAATAGCGCGGACTTGCGCACGCGGTCAACCGGGTGTATCAGCTGGTTTACAAGTTCCGATTCAAGGGTTTGGCGGGCTGTTTCGATCATTATCGGCGCATTTAAAAGACTGTCGGCAAGCCTTTTAATCTCTTTGGAAAAGGTGGCTGAAAAGAGCAGATTCTGCCGCTTTTTGGGGAGCAATGCGATGATCTTGCGCACATCGTGAATAAAGCCCATATCCAGCATGCGGTCGGCTTCATCCAGCACCAGGATGTCGACAGAGGAGAGATCCACAGTCTTCTGGCTCACATGATCCAGCAACCGGCCCGGAGTGGCTATCAGGATGTCTACGCCGTAGCGTAGTTTGGCGATCTGTGATTTAATGTTAACTCCGCCGAAGATGATGGTGGATGTTAGGGGTAAATGTTTACCATAAGTCTCGACGCTTTTGCCCACTTGGGCGGCCAGTTCGCGCGTCGGCGTAAGAATCAGTGCGCGTATGTTGGGGCGTCCCTCGCCTGGCGGCTGCTTACTGAGCAGATGCAGCAAAGGCAGGGTAAATCCGGCGGTTTTTCCGGTGCCGGTTTGCGCGCCGCCCATGATGTCATGCCCTTTAAGGATGATCGGGATAGCTTGTAGCTGGATTGGGGTGGGTTCGCTATAACCTTGTTCGGAAACGGCAAGAAGTAGTTCAGCCGATAGGCCGAAAGAATCAAAAGACATATAGAATGCTCCAAAAATAGCCTGTGGCATGACTTTCGCCAATGATCGATCCAGGCGCAATATTATTAATTTTATTGATAGGTAAGGCGCAGATCGAAAATGCGGCTTATTAGTTGTACAGGACAAGATGCTGTCATGAAAAACATAAGGGCTAATTATAACATGTCGCGGGATTATAAATCCCGTCTATTCTTCTCCAAATGCGGTTGCCTTGGCGCTAGTACCTCACCAAGGTATAGGAAATTCAACGGCATTTTTTACAATATCTATAAAACATGAATGACATGAGTGACGATTCCCAAAATCTTAAAATTAATTTCACCGGAGATTTCAATTGGGGAAAAAGCATCATTTTCTGCCATTAACTGTAAATTTGTTTCATTAATATATAAGCGCTTCACGGTAATTTCTCCATTAATAGCTGCGAT
>CAZCPS010000143.1:0-3466 GCA_964499895.1 uncultured bacterium
CGGTCAATCGCGGGAGCTTTCGCGCTTCCCGAAATGGGCAGTTATTTCCTTACGGGCCCTTAGCGGTAAACCAGTCCCTGCGCCGGATTTAAGACTACGGTTTGGCCATCGGTTAAAATTGTCATGGCATTATCGGCCTGCACGATCATGGAAAGGTTATGTTTCTTTGCAAAATCCAGAGCCAGTTTTTCAGAGGCGGAATCCCCTTGCTGGTGCTGCATGATCACCCCTCCGGCTTTTAAGAGCAGAGGGAAATACTCTTCCTCGCAGCGCGGAATAACGATAATTTTACCTTTGATCGCTTCCGGCTTATAATCGCCGGCGTCATAGATAATCACAATTTCGCCTGAAACTTCTTTGCCGGCGCCCTCTTTGCCCCGCACCTGAATATTACCGATATTCTCCACTACCATCATATTGGTAGAGCCCCGGCGGCCAAAAGGCACACCGGCAGTTGTCACGACCAGATCGCCAAACTTGACAACACCCGCTTTCTTGGCAAAGTGGTCCATAATAGCGAAGGCCTGTTCTTCATTTTTACACTCCGCGGCAAAGGTGGGCACCACCCCCCAAATAAAGGCGAGCTGGTGGTAGATCTTCTTTTTCGAAGTCAGCGCCACAATCGGCACCGCCGGTCTAAGGCCCGAAATCAGCCGCGCGGTAAAACCGCTGCTGGTATATACAAACAGCGCCGAAGCCTTGAGATTATAGGCCGTCTTGACCGCGGCTGCCGCCACGGCCGAGGAAATGTTCTTATCGAGAACCTTATTCTGGAATTTAAAAAAATTAATGTAGTCAAAATCATCTTCGGTCTGCTCGATTATGCGTTTCATCTGTTTTACTGTCTCTATGGCATACTTGCCGATGGCCGTCTCTGCCGAAAGCATGACGCTGGAGGTGCTGTCATAGATAGCGTTGGCCACATCGGAAACCTCGGCGCGCGTCGGCCTCGGGTTATTGATCATCGACTCCAGCATTTGCGTGGCAGTCACCACCGGCTTGCAGGCCTGATAGCATTTACGGATCATCAGTTTCTGCAATTTGGGCACCATCGCCAGTTTGACTTCAACACCCAAATCGCCGCGGGCCACCATAATGCCGTCCGCCACTTCCAAAATGGCGTCAAAATTGGCAATCCCCTGCGAATTTTCAATTTTGGCTATTACCATTACATCGCTATGCCCTTCGGCCGCGAGCAATTTTTTGATGAGCAGCACATGTTCGGCCGAGCGGATAAAAGAAGCGGCAATCAGATCAATATCATTGGCGCAGCCAAATTTAATATCGGCGATATCGGCCTCAGTCAAAGCGGGCAAATTTAGATCGACATCCGGGATGTTGACACCCTTGCGGTTGGCGATCTCTCCGCTATTTTCGATTTCCACCTCGATTGCCTGCGCGCTCTTGGCCACAATACGCGAGACCACATACCCATCATTAAAAAGCACTTCGTGGCCAATATTAACGGTTTCAAAAACGGAAAAGGGGGCAACCGAAATCTCATCCGCTTTGCCGCTAAATTTGGCAACCAGTTTAAGACGCATGCCGGCCGAAACCGCGATCTTGCCATCTTTCACTTCGCCGACCCGGATTTCAGGGCCTTTGGTATCGAGCATGATAGCGAGCGGGCTACCCGCTTTCTCCCTGGCCTCTTTTAACCTGTTAATAGTTTGCAGATGCTCCGCGTGCGTTCCATGGCTGAAGTTTATTCGGGCCGTATTCATGCCGGCAACGATGAGCTGCATCATTTTTTCTACCGAATCAACCGCCGGGCCGATCGTGCAAATTATTTTAGTCCGCGTACGCATTTATCACTCCATATTTCATAATCTCAGCATCGTCCAACTATGAATAATCGTCAAATTTTTTAAAAAGCGCCTGCACAAAATCACTTGACGGCGCTGTTTGCCGCTCTATAATTATAGTATAACTTAAAGGTTTCGCAAGTGAGCAATCAACAAATTATTTTAAAGAATGTCTGCGTCCATAATCTCAAAGGGGTTGATTTAACGCTGATGAGCCATGAGCTGATTGTCTTTACCGGCGTCTCCGGCTCCGGCAAATCCTCGCTGGCCTTTGACACCATTTATGTTGAAGGCCAGCGCCGGTATATCGAGTCGCTCGCCCACCATGCGAGGCGCTTTCTCAAAGAGCTGCAAAAACCTAAAGCCGACAGCATCGAAGGGCTCTCGCCGACAATCGCCATCGAACAAAAAGCGCTCAACAAAAACCCCAGGTCTACGGTCGGCACCATTACCGGCATCGGGGATTATTTACGGGTCATTTACGCCCGGGCTGCGGTTCCCCATTGCCCTGTATCGGGCAAAGTGGTGCGGCCGCAAAGTCTGGAAAAAATCATCAACGCCCTTGCCCTTATTCCCGAAAGGCATCGTCTGATTTTTTTGGCGCCTTACGCCCAAAGCAAAAAGGGCTCTTTTAAAGAAGATTTCAAAGAGCTGATGCAAAAGGGCTTTTTGCGGGTGCGGATAGACCAAAAACTTTTCCATCTCTCCGAAATATCGGAACTCGACCCCAAATCAGCGCATAATGTCGATCTGGTAATCGATAGAGTCATGTCGGAAGACAAAGAACGAATAAAAGAAGCCGCTATTAAAGCTCTGGAAGCGGGCCGCGGTTTTTTCTATCTGCTAGATGAAACGGCAGACAGCGAAGAGACTTTTTCCGAGTTTGCTTACTGCGCCGAATCGAAACTCTCCTATCCGCCCCTTCGGCCGCAGGATTTTTCTTTCAACCACCCCGAAGGCATGTGCCCGCGCTGTCAGGGACTGGGCGAAACCAACGAGTTCGATATTATTAAAATTATCGATCCGGAAAAAAGCATAGCCGAAGACTGCTGCCAAATTGCCGGCCATTATAATACGGTGCGTTACGGCAACATATATAATAATTTGGGGCGTCTCTTCAATTTCGATGTTAACGCTCCATGGAAAGAACTAGATGCCAAAGCCCAAAATATTTTCCTCAACGGCGCCGGCAAAAAATACCTTAAAATGCTCTTTACCCATCCTAAAAAGAAAAAACGCTGGACCAATTACATTCTCTGGGAAGGCGTTCTTGCCGAAGCCTATCTGCGGTTCAAAGCAGCCTCCTCCGACGGCTACCGCCAAAACATGCAAAAGCTCATGAGCGTCGGCCCCTGCTCCACCTGCCGCGGCGCCCGATTAAAACCCTATCCTGCCGCCGCCGAGCTGGGCGGCAAGACCATCCGGCAAATAGGCTCTTTGACAGTAGAAGAGGCCCTTTTATTTTTTCAAAATATCAAGCTGCCCAAATTGGAAACGATTATCTGCGAAGAGCCTATTTTGGAAATCAGGAAAAGGCTGGGCTATTTAAATAATGTCGGACTGGGATATTTAACATTGGAGCGAGCGGCGCCCACGCTCTCCGGCGGCGAAGCGCAAAGAGTGCGCCTGGCCGCCCAAATCGGCTGCGGGCTTTCCGGCAG
>CAZCPS010000144.1:0-3381 GCA_964499895.1 uncultured bacterium
AATTTCAACAGCTTTGAAATTGCCCAAAACCGATTCTTCAGGTTGCTTCGGTATACCCGGATATCAAATATCTTTTATAAGTACATTGTCGGGCAGCTTTCGGACGCTCTCTTGCAAGGTTTTCATCGCCTTTTTGACTTTTTCAAAATCTCCCGAAGCCGGCTGCGGCATTTCATTTAATCCCGTTTTACTGATAGCGCTTTGTACATCGGCTAGCGAAAGACTATCAATGTAACTATATAACTGATAGCCATTTTGGTATTCATCCCGGGTTTGTATCTCCAATAAAATGCCGCAAGCAACCAACTCTTCCGTCAATTTGTTGATCAAACAAAGCGGAATATCAAGCTCTTTATGCAAATACATTCTTGTTATCGGCGCTCTTTTATTCATGAAGCTATGCGCGCACTGCTGTACGATAAACACGGAAAGCAACAGCTTATAATCAAGACTAAGCTTTTTGCATAAATAGTCATACTCGCCGATCTCCACATTTTGCATGGAAAAGGCCAATTCCGAACCATAAAGCACAATCCACCAGCTCATCTGCAGCCAGATTAAAAAGAGCGGCAGAGCGGCAAAACTGCCATAGATGGCGCCGAATTTGGCAACGCCCAACTGGAAAAAGATGTAGCCCGACTGGAGCGCCTCATACACAAATGCAGCCACGCCGGAGCCAATGACCGCCGGCCACAGATTCACTTTTACCAGAGGCATAAAACAGTAGAGAAACATCAAAAGTCCCCACATGCATAAAAAGGGGAAGAAACGAAACAAGAAGAGGATGAAATCGCTGAGAAAGGATCCCGCCGGCAAACTTCCCATAAAACCGGGCAGCTCGCGCACCATAAACACTTTAAAGCTGCTGGAGAGCACAAAAAACACCGGTAAAATGACCATCATCGCCACATAATCGCTAACTTTGCGCTTCCATTTGCGGCCGGTTTTAATGCCCCATGTTTTATTGATAGAACTTTCAATATGGCCAAGCAGCTTCACGACACTCCAGAAAAGTAAAACCAGTCCAAAGCCGGCCAGCACGCTGCCTTGTGTTTCTTCAAGCAGATTATTGGAAAATTGTACAATCGAAGCAAAGGCCTCCTTTTGATCGGCAAAGCGCTCGAACAGTTCTTCTTCTAACATCTTTTGAAACCCGAACCCCTTGGCAATGCCAAAACAGAGCGCTAAAAAGGGCACGATACTCATCAATGAATAGAAGGTCAAACTCGATGCGCGCAAAAAACAGCGGTCCTTTATAAAACCATGCACTGAAAGAAACATTATCCGCATCGTAACAAGAAAAGCATAACTGACTCCGGAGAGTTTTCTTAAGGGATAATGCCAGATGCTGTGGCGAAAAAACCGCTTGATACCAATGAACATATTTCCTCTCGCTATCTAATAGGTAGATACCACACGGCTTTAAGAAAATAAATGTTTATTTTTCTTTTTGCGGTTGTAGCAGCGAGTAAAGCTCCCGGTCAAAAAATTGAGCCAGCTCAGGATCTTCTATGGCCAGATACCGACGAAAATATTTGGTGGATTTAAGCATTTCCCGCTGAATGCCGGCGGCATTTTGCAAATCCGGATTTTTAAAAAACCGGCCGGCGTCAAAAATCACAGGCCGCTCTTCAATAAAACCGAAATTAATCGCCAAATCCAGATCATCGTCAGCAATCTGATGCAAACAGCGTTTGTGGATGACTTGCAACACGGCTTTTAAGGCCCGCTGCAGGCCCGGCGTTCCCAGTTCCCTACGAATACTTGAAAGCCGCTCTAAAATCGGCTCGGCTTTTTTTTGCAAGACAAAGGCGGTTTGATCCAAGTCAATGGTATGCCAAATACCATTTTTCGTTTTGAGCCTGATCTGATATAGCAAATGGCTTGTCTTATTCAAATGCACATATAAAAGACCGGTATCCTCTTTAAACTCAGCAAAAGCCAACTTAAAACTTTCGAAGAAAAATTTTTTGCGCAGCTGTTTTTTGGCCATTTTACTCTTTAAAATCTTTTGGCCAAATGCCGGCAGAGGCACTTTTAATAAACACTTTGGATACTCAAACCGGGTGCGATTAAAAAATTTGAGCACATATTTACCATCGGAACTTTCAAAGGCAAAGCATTGACGGCCCTTGCCCAGATAAACAAACTCCTGTGATAAAACCCCCTCGCAGGCAGAGGGCGGCTCCTGGACAGATCCGGCTTCAGCCGGCGCGATCTTTAATAAATCAAAACCATCGGTGCGCCAATAAATCAAGAAAGTTGCAATGATCACTATGCCAAATTGCAAAAGGAATAAACATCTACTTTGAAGCGGCTTGAATTTCATCATCCAGCTCTTGTTCAAAATAAGATAAATACTCCGGCAGGCGCTCTCTTAAAAATTCTTTAAATGGCGCGGTTGAGATCTTGAGCTCCCTGGCATAATCAAAATCCTTGGCATAATAAAAACTGCCGATATCAACTTCGATCACATTTTCATCCGAGCAGCCGCAATTGCGCAGCGCATTCATATAATCGCGATTTAATATTCCTTTGCGCATACGCGTGGCAAAAGTCTTAATAAAAGAGCCAATCAATTTGTTAATTTTACCACTGCCATTTTCCGCCTGAAGATGCAGAAGCTCCTTTTCCAGGGGCGCGGCTTTTTTTTGCAGAACATATGATGTCTTGCTTAAATCCACCTGCACCTTCCGGCTTTTGCCGAAATACACAAGCACTTTGATTTGCGGGTTGATGCATGGATAAAGGCCCAATTGCACGACTCCCGTTGACTTGCCCAAAAACTCTTTAGCTATATAATAGCTCTCAAAAGCACGCTTTTTGCGTTCGCGTTTTTCAAAGAGCACCCCATCTAAAAAAGAGCTGGTAAAAGGCAAATGGCGATAGATCCTCGCCCAAAGCGGCATAGCATACTTGTGATAGCGGGTAAATTTTAAAACATACTTTTGATCGGCGCTCTCAAAAGCATAAGTTTGCCGGCCTTTACCCAGATAATAATAAGGCTGATCCAAGAGCGGATTATGAGTGATGGCCGCCTGATAATTACCGGCGCCGGGCTTAACCGAAGCAACCTTGTTATAACGAAAACCTTTGGAATAGACATAGTGCCCCTTAACTACAAGCACGATTGCTCCCAAAGCACATAGCAAAGCCAACTGGGCGCCAATTGCAAATCGTAAATGCGTGTTATGGCCTGATGCTGATGACGCAGGCCGCGACGCAATGGCGAAATTAGTGCCGCGTCTTATCGCCGCTGGTGCCGATCAAATACGAATAGTGCAGCCACCATCCGATGTTGCAAGCGGTTGGGACCTTGCAGATTGCGATTGGACCGCAGCCGAAGCTGGTGCTTATTACAAAGCCAATCGCACGCCACCG
>CAZCPS010000145.1:0-3348 GCA_964499895.1 uncultured bacterium
TCTATGGAGCGTTCCGGAACGAGTCCCAGTTCCATTAGGCGTATACGCAGTTTTTTAGCGCCGCAGAGAGTAACTATTTTGGCCTTTTGGCCTTTTTTCAGATCAGCTAGCGTTAACATTGAAACAGTCTCCGTTTCCATTCTAAAAGAATCGGTCTTATTTCTCCACAGTCCAAATCAAACTTGTATGTTAACGAATATACCCAAACAATCTCAAAAGGTGGTTTTGGGCAATTTCGATAGCTTTGAAGCCGCCGAAAATCCACCTTTTGAGGTTGCTTGGGTATATGCCCAGGATAGGACTCGAACCTACACGCCTTACGGCACCAGAACCTAAATCTGGCGTGTCTACCAATTTCACCACCTGGGCAAATGATGATAAAAAGTAATTATACGCTAAGTGGAGCTCTTTTCGTCAAGCGCTCCGGCGCATAAAGACAAAAAAAACCGCCCGGCAAAAAAATCGCAAGGCGGTTTTGAATTATCAAAAATTATTTAGCTTTGCGCTCGTATTCTTCAATTACTTTAGAGCCCCATTTATAAATCTTATAAACAGCCGCCATTCCAATAAATGAATAAACAACACGAGTAAGCACTTCGGTTATAAAGACATATTGGATTACATCGAAATCCAAAAAGCCTAAAAAGCCAAAGTTTAAAGCACCAATAATGATTAATACATCAACAATAACATTGAAAACTTTCATTTTCATTTCCTCCTTAATTTACTTATTGTTATTTGCTTTCTCTTTTTGAAAATAAACTTCTAATAAAGCCGGGATTTTATCCGGTGTGACCTGGGGATGCATTTCGCTTCCAATTTTCACCACCGGCGCGAGAGCGCAAGCGCCCAGGCAACGCGCCTCTTCCAGGGTAAAAAGGCCGTCTTTCGTCGTCTCGCCGCACTTTATACCCAATTCTTCTTCCAGTTTCTGGATGATTTTACCCGCGCCCTTCACAAAACAGGCGGTGCCGGTGCAAACGCTTATGACATACTTGCCGCGCGGTGTTAAATGAAAATAGTGATAGAAAGAGGCCACGCCCGACACTTTTGCGGCAGGGATCCGCATTAGTTGAGAAACCGCTTCCAGCTTTTCTCTGGCCAAAAAGCCAAAACGGTCCTGAATCTTATGCAAAACAGCAATCAGCATGCTGTCGGGATGCTCTTCTTTCATACACTTTTCAATAAAATGCACGATATCTTCGGGTAACTCTTTTTTGCTTTGTTCGTACACATCGATTATTTCATTTTTTTTCCGGATCATCGGATCCCCCTTGGAAATTTGGCTTCGTAAGTTGTGTGCAAAAGCTTATGGGCGATTTCGCTGCCGGGCTCTTTTAGAAAGTCCTTATACAATTTGATGATGCTTGGGTTATCATGCGAGACGCGGTAGCGTTTTTTTGAATCGATGGTATATAAGGCTTGCGCCCGCGCGGCGAAAAGCTCCGGATCTAAAATCCGATAGCCATCCGGCGGGTAAGGCTGTCCGCCGCCGCCGATGCAGCCGCCGGGGCAAGCCATAACCTCAATAATGTGAAACTGCTTTTCACCGGAGATTACCTTGTTAAGCAACTGTTTGGCGTTCACAATGCCGTTGGCCACACCTATAGAGAGTACTTTATCACCGATTTTCAGTTCTCTTTCCCTTAACCCTTCCACAGCCCGGACTTCTTTGAACTCGACATCGGTCAGCGTTTTGCCGGTAAAAATTTCGGCTGCAGTTCGGAGAGCCGCTTCCATTACGCCGCCCGTCGTACCGAAAATATCGCCGGCGCCGCTTGAAAGACCCAGCGGAGAATCAAAATCGGAATCGGCAAGATTCACAAAATCAATGCCATAGCTTTTAATCATCCAGATCAGCTCGCGGGTGGTCAAAACGGCATCGGTAAGCTTGATGTTGTCAAGATAAAGCTCCTTGCGATCCATCTCAAATTTTTTGGCTACGCACGGCATGATCGCGACGACAAATATATCTTCCGGTTTAACCCCTATTTTTTGGGCATAATATGTTTTGAGCAGGACCGACACCATGCTCATCGGCGATTTGCAAGTCGACGCGTTCGGGATCAGTTCGGGATAAAATTTTTCCATAAAGTTGACCCAGCCGGGCGAGCAGGAAGTAATCAGCGGAAGGTTTTCGCCTGATTTAAGCCGGCGCACCAGTTCAGCGCTCTCTTCCATAATGGTTAAGTCGGCTCCAAAGTTGGTATCGAAAATAGCGTCAAAACCGAGTTTCTTTAAAGCCGTCACCATTTTACCGGCGCAAGGCGTACCGGGCTTGAATCCAAATCCTTCGCCGATGGCCGCCCGAATGGAAGGCGCGGTTTGCACCACCACATGTTTTTTGGAATCGGAAAGCGCGTTCCAGACTGAATCGGTATGCCTTTTTTCCTGCAAGGCGGCAGTCGGACAGGCGTTGATGCACTGACCGCACTGGATACAGACCGAATCGTCCATATTGGCCTCAAAAGCAGGACAGACTACCGTCGCAATGCCGCGATGATGCTGGCTCAGGTTGTAAACACCCTGCACTTCATGGCAAACGCGAATACAGCGGCCGCATAAGATACATTTTTCAGCGTCGCGGACTACCGCGACGGAAGAATTTTCCAGGGAATGAGACTTGCGCTTGCCTTCAAAAAGCCGGGTGCGCACGCCCATGTCATAAGCCAAATTCTGCAGTTCACAGTTGCCGTCGCGCTCGCACAGCTGGCATTCCTTGGGGTGATTGTCCAAAATAAGCTCGACGATATCGCGTCTGGCCTGGCGGATGGCCGGCGAATTAGTCTGCACTTCCATACCTTCAGAGACCTTAGTGGAGCAGGAGGTCATAAAGTAGTCAAAGCCTTTAATCTGTACTATGCATACACGGCAAGATCCTTCCGAACTAAGATCGGGATGATAGCAAAGCCTTGGAATATGGATGCCGATCTTTTCAGCCGCCTGCATAACGGTCGTATTTTGAGGAACGGTAATCTCCTGATCGTCGATTTTAAGTGTAACTTGCTTACCTTTTGACATATCTTCCCTGCTATATTTTTTTTACGGCGCCAAAACGGCATACCTGCAAACAGTTGCCGCATTTGATGCATTGCGACTGCTCGATAAAATGGGGTTTTTTGCGCTCGCCCGAAATGCACATGGTCGGACAATTTCTGGCGCACATAGTGCAGCCGATGCATTTTTCCGGATCGATCTCATAACGGATTAGCGCTTTGCACACTTTGGCCGGACAGGTCTTTTCAATTACATGCGCCTCGAATTATTTATGGAAATAGCGCAGCGCACTCAAAATCGGGTTCGGCGCCGAACGGCCCAGCCCGCAAAGAGAAGCCTTATGCACCAGGT
>CAZCPS010000146.1:0-3333 GCA_964499895.1 uncultured bacterium
CGCCGATCTCTACATTATGGGCGATTTGCACCAGATTGTCGATCTTCGCGCCGCGCCTTATAATTGTAGATTTAAAACGCGCCCTGTCGATGGTTGTATTGGCGCCGATCTCGACATCATCTTCGATTACAACATTACCCATCTGCTCAAGCTTTTGAAAGCGGCCTTCCTTATCCCGCAGATAGCCAAAACCGCAGGAACCGATCACACAGCCCGGTTGCAGTATAACCCGCGCGCCGATCCGGCAATTCTCCCTTATCGTTACGAGCGCGTGAATAATGCAATCCTCTCCGATGCTTGCGCAAGGTCCGATGTATGCCAGCGGATATACGCGGGTATTATTTCCGATTATGACGAGCCGGTCGATAACCGTATTGGGGCCGATGGTAACATTTTGCCCAATTTGGGCGGTGGGGTGAATAACGGCTGTAGGATGTATGTCTGAAAAGCCGGAATGGCCTTTTGCGGCAAAGACTTCGACAATCATTTGAAAGATCGCCGAAGGGTCGCCTAAAAGATAGTTGCGTCCGGGCAGGAGCGGGTGCTCCGGACTTGTGCATATTACTCCTGCCCTGGAGGCTTTTAGCGCCTCTTCATAACGCGCGTTGGCATAAAATGAGGCGTCGGATTCCGACGCCGCGTCCAAGGAATTTACCCCCGAGATCAGATGGTCGGGATTGCCGATAAGCTTGCCGCCTGTGCGCAGAGCCAATTCAGTCAGGGTATATCCGTGGATGCTGCTCATTATTCAGCTCCGGTCTCTTCCGGTTCGGTTTCTTCGGCCGCGTCGGCAACCGGTTCGGGTGCCGCTTCATTTTCTACGATCTTTTTCTCTTTGACATCCCGGTCATAGTTTTTGTTCATTTGCTTGATGACCAAATTGGTGACATCCATGCCCGATTTATAGTAGAAACAGGCTTCCTTGTTCATGACCATGTTGAGCTTTTTGTCTTTGGCAACCGTTTCGGCCGCATCGGAAATGGTTGTATTCATCCTTTGAACAAAGTAGTAATTGGCCTGATTTAACACCTGGTTTAACTGGCTTTGATATTTGTTCATATCTTCATAGAGCGTGCGGTATTTTACTTTCAGCTCTTCTTCCGCTTCGGGAGAAAGGCCGTCAAGATAATCCGGATCTTCGAATTTGCCGGAAATGTCTTTGAGCTCTTTTTCCGTCTCTTCAATGAGCGCGCTCCACTGGCCGCGAATTTTTTCAAATTGAGCCTGCTCTCGTTTGCCATACTTGGATTCCGAAATGCATGTGGTAAAATTGACGACGCCGTTAAGCATTGCCGCAGGTTCCGCCAAAAGGGCTCCATGCGACATGCCGAAAGCGATCAAAGCGGTAATAAAGGTTTTTTTAAGCTTCATATGTGCTCCTTGTAATTTAAAATTGTCCGGTCATGGAAAAGAAGAGCTTCTGTTTGTCAGAGCTTCTTTCCGCGTTAAGTGGGTAGCCGTAGCCGATCATTAAAGGCACGCGGCCCATCAGTTGCAGGCGCACTCCCGCGCCTACGCTGGCTCTTAGCTGCTCTAAATGGAAGGTCGTGCCCGAGACTGAACCCGCATCGGCAAAAAGAAAAAGATCCAGGATTTTCAAAATTTCCTGATTGTATTCGAGCGAAAGCAGGCAGGAAGAGACGCCGCCGGTCGGGTTATCGGTATTGGGGAAGTTTGGACCGATGCGGTCGTGCTTGTAGCCTCTGACCGAAGTGTCGCCGCCCAGAAAATAGCGTTCGCTCATCGGTACTTCGGTGGGCATGGAGTTCGAAATTGGGGTAATAAACTTCAGGTCCGCACGGTATTTCATGGTGCCTTTTTTCCATAGCGGCTGGTAGAAACTGTTGATATAGTTTAGTTTGCAAAACCGGAACTTGCCGCCCAGCCCCACATATTCCGCCTCAAAAGAGCACCTGGCGCCGCGGTGCGGTTTATAGGAGCTGTCGGTTGAATCGTAGATCATGGATAGGCCGCCCGCAGAAATCAGGCCCTCGACTTCCGCTTGTTTCTTTTGCGCTTCGGTCGCTTCTTTTCTGGCATGGTTATATGAATCGCGCAGGCGGTATTTCACATTAAAGGTCCAGAAGTCGTTAATCGGGTAGGCCGTAAAAGCTGAGCCGCCTAAGGTATAAATCTTAATATTTTCGACTTGCTGCCGGTTTTCGGTCCAGCTGCCTTCGAAGCCGAGGCGCCAGAGCGTATCGCAAAGATAGGGATTCATCCATGTAAGCAGATAGTTTTGCTGCTTGCTGCCGTAGTTGGCGCGCATCCGGAAATATTCGCCGCCGCCGCGCATGGCGGAAAGGCCGTTTTTAAATATTGAAAAAAGGCCTTTGAAGTTAAAATTGCTCTCGGCCAGCTCCAGGCCGCCGGTGGCCGCGTCCTGCGTGCTAAAGCCTACAAAGAGGCTGACACTGCCGGTCGAAGCTTCCTCTACTTCAATATATACATCGCGGTACATGGATCCCAGGCCCAGATCGTCGGCCGACTTGACGGCGTAGACATTAACATTTTTAAAATAGCCGATAGCTTCAAGCCTTTTTTGCGTTGCCTTGAGCTTGCGCGAATCAAACATTTCGCCGGGTACCAAAAGGGATTCTCTCAGAAGTACATTTGATTGCGTGTGCGCGTTGCCGAAAATGCGAATCATGCCGATGCGGTACTGTCCGCCTTCCTCAATTTGAATGGCAATGTTGTAGACCGGTTCGTTTTCCTGCAGATGGCTTTCATATTGCACTTCGGCTTCGATGTAGCCTTTTTGTCCGTAAAAATCTTTAATGGCTTGCACCGATTCCCTGATTTTTTCGGGCGAGTAGATTTGGCCGGGATGGATCAGGAAGCGGCTTTCGATATCTTTGTTGGAGAGCAGCGCGTTGCCTTCGAATGTGATTGCGCCGAAACGGTATTGCATGCCGCGGTGTACGCTGATTTCGAGTAAAATTTTGCTGCCTTCCGGATCGTCGAGTATTTTGATGTCCACTTTGGCGTCGGCAAAGCCCTTATTGTGAAAGTAGTTCAGCACCGTCATTTGGTCCTGGTCGAGCGCCTCTTTTTTGAACAGGCCATGTCCGGTCAGCCAACTGAGAAAAACATTGTATCTACGGGTATACATCAGATCCTGCAGGTCGCTTTGCTCGGCCGAAGTTACTCCTTTAAAGGAGATTTTACGGATATTGCCGCACTTGCCTTCTTTGACTCTGATTAGCACATCGACCGTGTCCGTATTGGAGACCGGGCGCGCTTTGTAGATGACCGACGATTCAAAATAGCCCTTTTTGATGTAGAGTTCTTTAACTTTGTTTAAAGCGGTGTGGAATGTTTCCCTGTTAAAAA
>CAZCPS010000147.1:0-3289 GCA_964499895.1 uncultured bacterium
CAAGCCCGGGGCTTTGGCGCAGCTGAAATGTGGTAGTTATTTCCTTACGGACCCTAAGGGCGCGGGTGAAAATCATCGAAGGCGCACTTGATATGTTTTTTAGAAAGGTGGGTATAGCGGTCGGTTGTTGAGATATCCTCATGACCGAGCATTGCCTGGATCAGGCGCAAATCGGCGCCATTTTCGAGCAGATGGGTAGCAAAGCAGTGGCGCAGAGTATGCGGCGAGATCTTTTTGCCAAGGCGCGCCTTGTGAGCATAGTAATTGAGGCGGTTGTAAATATCGATACGGGAAATGGGATTTTTGCGTACGGAGATAAAGAGCGGATCGAAGCTTTCGCACTTACCGCGAAAATGGGTCAGATATAGATCCAGAGCCTCGATCGCGAGGTGCCCGATCGGCACCAGCCGCTCTTTGCTGCCCTTGCCTTTGACCCGCACGAAACTGTCGGAGACATCGCAGATCCTAAGTCCGCAAGCTTCCGACACCCGCAGACCGGAAGCGTAGATAACTTCCATGATTGCCCGATCGCGCGCCCCTATAAAATCGACCTGCGGTATGCTTTCGATCAAATTTTTAAGTTCGTTAAGGGTTAGGATTTCCGGCTCGAGCTGCCACACCTTGGGCAGATCGAAGTATCTGGCGATATCGAGGGAGATAACGCCCTCTTTTTTCAAAAAGCGGAAAAAGACTTTGAGCGCCATTAAATGCCGTCGAATGGAAGAGGAGGCTTGCGTCGCTTTCATACCGGCTAAAAAGGCGATAATCTCTTCGGAAACGACTTGCTCAAAGGTGGAAAAACCGCGCTTTTGAAGAAACGAGGCAAAAGCCATAACATCGCGGCGATAGGCTTCGCAGGAATTATGAGCCAGCCCCTTTTCGGATGCGATATAAGCAAAAAAAGCGGTTAATATTCGATCCATGACAGCCAACGCTTAAAAAGCTTATTAAACTGCTATGGCGCATAGAATAAAAGATTTTTTTAAACAAAAACCGGCTGCAGCGCTTTTTCATCGATCAGAGCCTGCTTTTCGCGGCTGCGGCCCTCCATGACGACATACAGCGCGTATAGCGCCATAAAGAGGCCGATGGTAGCCGAGGCCACTTTTAGGAGCAGGGCGACTTCCGGAAAAAAGAAGGAGAGGATAAGAGCTGTGACACTTAGAAACGCGCTCAAGCTCAGAATCCTGTTGGAGCGAATCTGCTTTACAGCGCCCCTCTTTAGAGCCGAGACCAATTTCGCCTTATCTGAATTTTGCCTTTGGGCGGCTTCAAGCAGTTCAGCGGCATCAGGACCGGCGCGGCGGCAGAGAGCGGCATTGCGGGCCTTCATTTTGGGATCGATTTCTTTATGCAACCCATCGTACAGTTTTTTCCGCGAAGAGTCATTTTTCGCTTCCTTAAGCTGATCATTATCATAAATTTGACGCAGAACAGATGACTTGAAATCTCCTTCTAAACCGGTCTTTTTGAAAGCATCTAGCAAAAGCTGATCACTCAGGCCATAATCACTGATCAACATATCATACGCCGCTTGGGGCCCCTTATCTTCCAACAGCTTAAAAAACTCGGCGCTGCGGGTGATATTTTGCTGATATACATAAAGGCCAACTGAACTTAACGCGCCAAAGACGCAGCTGGATGAAAAGCCCAGGGTGCGAACAAGTTCGGGTCTGGCAAGTTCCAAAGCTTCAGAAATCATACTGCCGCCGGTCAAAACCCAGCCGACGAGCCCGCCGGCAGCTTTCGTCTGGCCTATCACCGCTTCCGAGTAGCTTTCCGGATGGGCAATTTCACCCATCGTGCAATTAAAGGCCGAGGAGACCTTGTCTAAAGTCAGATACCCATCAACACCCAGTCCACCATACCTTACTAAGGATAAAGCGGAAGCTTCCGGCTTATATCCTTCAGGCAATACTTTGGCAACTTGGCCGACAAAATTAAATAAGTTGGATGCCACCCCTAATGTCTGCATTGAGACACCTGATGAAGCGGCTTTCTTATAAGGCACAATGATTCGTTCTTTTAGAGCGTCTACTTTTAAGGCGGCGAGGACTACTTCTTTTGTGCACCGGTCAATCGTAGCCACACGCATGCTGAGTGCGCAAAGATTATTTGGGGGGGTCGGACTACGATAATTCTCTAGCAGTTTCGCCAAATTAGACACAAAATCATTATAATCACGGGATAAGGATAGGACAACCGGCCCCAGCTGTTCTGTTGACACCTGATACGCTTGCGAGCCGGCTTCGGAGGAGAGCCCGTAGACTATGCTAACAAGGTTCTCTAAACCAAGGCCTTGTACTTCTTTCTTAGTAACGGTGCAAGTAGCTCCGCCGCTATTAAAGGTGATTGAATCCGGGAGGTTCACTATCATTTTAATATCCTTTTCATTCTTTTATCGCATTTATTATACTATTTTTTATGATTAATATCAACAATTTCTTAAATAAACCTTAATATATTTTTAATATTTCAACAAATTAACAACATCTTAATTAACCGATTTTGAACAAACAATTACAGATCAATAGCTTATAACATTTAAATTAAACGGTAATATGTAAAATTTACTTGAAATTATAACCTCAAAATGCTATAATTAGAGTATATATAAATATAATATAACATAAAAAGGTTTAATACTATTATGGCTTCTAGCACAAATAAGGTTCCGAACACGACAGAATTCAAACCAACGGTGGCCATGCCATTTGGCACCATTACGCTTTCAAATGGTCAGACGAGAATGGTGACGGCTCAAAACGGAACCGGCGCATTTAATAATGACAAAATCTCTAAAATTTTTAGAGAAACCATAAATAGTATCGTTGAACCGGAAACAAACCTTAACGCCCATACTTTTAATGAAATTTTAGCAGAGATTGCCCGGCATATGGATGGTACCGAGATGGGAAAGCTCACCAATGTGGACGCTGGTGCGCTTACGGCAATAAGAAACACGCTGCTTCCTATATTATGCATAGCCAAAGCTATTCATGATGTAGCTCAAAACGCTTTATGCGACCAAGCAATTAATGCAACTATTAACTACGAATATACGGAAGATCAAGACAATATTAATAATGGTGATGTTAAACAAAATAATAATAATATTTCGGAGGTTTCATATACTAATAGGATCGCATATAATGACGGTGAAAGTATAAAAACCCACACAACTACCAATTATCGAGACGCCTTTAACTTAATTGCCCTGATGCTAAAACAAAGCACAGGTAATTATTTAAATGTATTGTTTGACAAAAGCATAGAAAACAAAGAATCA
>CAZCPS010000148.1:0-3277 GCA_964499895.1 uncultured bacterium
CTGCCGCAAGGCTAAGAGAGAGCTTTTTCAATATTTGCCAAGGCGGCATCGAAGGAACTTTTTTTTTAGACTTGTTTGCCGGTAGCGGCGCGGTCGGTATTGAAGCGCTCAGCCGCGGCAGCATATTTACCTGTTTCGTTGAGCAAAATAGATGCGCCGCGGATTGCATTAGAAAAACCGTCCTCGAACTGGAACAGAAAGAGCATTGCAAAATAGTACAAAAAGATGCGCTTTTAGCCGTTAAAACCATGACGGACTCATTCGATATAATTTATATGGATCCGCCTTATAATTACTACGAAAACAACTGCGATTATCTTGCTTTGATTCTCGAACAAATTTCCGCGCGCAAACTGCTAAAAAAAAGCGGCCTCTTATTTATTGAAGAAGCCGCCCCATCCAAATTAGAGCTGATAGGCCCGCAAAAGAGCGGGCTTATACTGGAGAAAAGCTACAAAAGCGGTCGCAGTTTGCTGCACCGCTATTCACAGCATACGCCATCTTCATAGTGCGAGATGCTCACCGTACCGTTTTTATTATACTTCTTTTTTTCGCCATGTAATTTATCATGGGAAAAATGCTGTTCCAAATAGAGGGAGCCATCCTCATAATACTTATTGACCATGCCATGGCGCAGGCCATCCTGAAACTCCCCTTCAAACACCAAAACGCCATTTTCATTCCAGCTCTGGCTGATACCCTGTTTTTTACCGGCGCAATAGTTATTTATAGCGGCCAGCTTGCCATTTTTAAAAAAGATCTTTTCCTCGCCTTCCGCCATTCCTTTAGCGAAAAAGGCTTGTTTATGGACTGTGCCGTCCGGAAAATATTGCAAGGCGGTGCCGTCCTGCAGATCGTTTGCAAATTCCATCTTCATAAAAATATGGCCGGAGGGATCAAAAACAGTAGCAAGACCCTCTTTTTTGCCAAGATGGAAATTGGTTTTGGCCGCCAGATCTCCTTTTTGGTTATATTCGCGCATACAACCTTCGAGCAAATCATTTTCATAATCGGCTTCGATAATTTTTACTTTAGAGCCATCCGGCATAAGAGCCATGACGCTATAGGGTCCACTCTTTCGGTTGTTGCGGTAAGCAACGGTAATTTCCCGGCCATCTTCAAGCCTCTGGAAAAAGTCTCCTTCCATGCGGCCGAGAACAAAGTTAGCCTTTTCAAGAATGCGGCCTTCCGGGTCTTTTAGAATCTTTTCGCCGTCATTTCGACCTTCGCTGTAAGAGATGATGGAACGAAGAGCGCCGCTGGGATAAAATGTTTTTTGCTCGCCATGCAGCCTTCCTTCATTGTCATAGCCGGCAATGCTCGACAGACCTTCATCCACTCTTTGGTTCGTCGGAAAATAGGTCATGTGGTCATTAACCGGTTTGCCTAAGCAATATGAGCCGATGTATTGCAAACTGCCATCTTCATACCACGCCTTGGTCTCACCGTCCATTAGATCTTCTTTATAAAAAGCTTCTTTCTGTTTTTGGCCATTTGCATAATAAGAGATTTGCGGGCCCTCTTTCAAACCTTTGGCAAAAAAGAGCTCTTCTTTAGGCCGGTCTTTGCCATAAAAGGCAACCATTTTGCCTTCAGGGAAATCCTGCTCAAAAAAGGCTTCGAAAATCAGGGCGCCTGACGCGTCCCACTCGCGTTGAACGCCTTCTTTAAGGCCGCGGGCAAATTCGCCATATCTTTTTTGCGTGCCGTCCTCAAACCATTCCTGCTCGATGCCATCAGGCTTATCTTCCGCAAAATAGCCGTCATGCAAAATCTGGCCATTTTCATACCATTCGGCCGAACGACCATTTCTCTGGCCGTTTTTCAAGGTTATCAGTTTGGATTGCGTGCCGTTTTCATACCATTCTTTATACTCGCCTTCGCGCAAAGTGTTTTGATAAAAGGCTAGAACCTTGATTTGACCGGAAGAATAGTATTCCTTTTGCTCGCCATCGAGGTTGCCGATTTTATAAAAATAATCCACTTTCAAATTGCCGTTTGGATGCCATTCCTGATAGATGCCATCGATTTTATTATCTTTTTGAGTTAGCATCCGGCTCTTTTGGCCCTGTTCGTCATACTCGATCAAAGGTTTTCGCAAATTGCCCTTTTGGTCGAAGCGCGCTTTATAGGCGCACTGGCCGTTAGGATGATTTTTCCAGTGTAAACCGGTCGGGATGCCATTCTCATAGCCGCCCTGGCCAAGCAGAGTGCCATTTTCCGCAAAAAATTCTTCCGTACCGGCTTTTTTATCGGCAACATAAAAGGCTTTATAGCTTTCCTTGCCGCTATCAAAATATTTGATATGAACGCCATGCGCCTTGCCTTCGATATAATTTTTCGTTTCCAGCAGGACATGCTTATCATTATAAAATAAGAAAGCCGGATTTTGGCCATCGTCATGTAAATGGCCTTCTTTAAAGGTGCGTTTGCTTAATATGGCGCCGTTGGGATGCCACTGATAAGCGCAGCCTTCCGGTTCGCCCTCATTATAAACGATCAGACTGGCGCGCATACCATCGGCATAAAAGGTAGTATATTCCCCTTCGAGGCGAGCGTTTTTATAGAAACCTACCTCTTTTTTGGCGCCGGTATCGAAAAACTTTTCATATTTGCCATCGAGAACATTATTTTTGTAATAGGAAATGCTCTCGATATTGCCGTTTTCATAAAAAGTATGAGTCTCGCCTTCGAGCCGGCCATCCTTGTAATTGGTTATCTTTTGCAGAGTGCCGCCGACATAGAGTTCTACGCAGGCGCCCGACGGTACAACGGGACTTTGCCATTGTTCACAAGCTTTTGAGTCGGGCGATACAATAGTAAGATCCAACTCCTGCCGCACTTGCCCGCCTTCGTAAAAAACGATTTGCTTAACCGGAATTTCTAAATCACCCTCTTGAGGCTCTAAAAAAAGCATCGTTTCCGGCTGCCCGGAGGGAAATGCCCTTACGATGCGCGAATTCCAGTTAGGCTGTCTTTGTTTTAAATTGACTGTAACTTTCGGCTTTTGAGCTTCCGCTCCCAGAACTTGCCAACTTGTGCAAAAGGCGCAAAAACAAACCATAACAAAAAACTTTTTCATAAACTCCTTCCATCGTTACTGCAAAATTGTAGCATCCCAATAATCAGAATGCCTAGAAAACAAGATTAAAATAAAAGCGGACGGCTGTCAAGATTTCGATCACATAATAATTAAAGAAATGCCGTATTAATTTGAAGCCGCCCGCCATGTTCATCCTTCATCTCAATAGAAATGTGAGGATAGATTTGAGAGTTG
>CAZCPS010000149.1:0-3275 GCA_964499895.1 uncultured bacterium
ATTGCAGCGCTTTGAAGCCGCCGAAAATCCGATTCTTCAGGTTGTTTCGGTATAAACAGGAGAAAAATTATGACTTTTTTCAGAAGTTTAGCTTTAAATTTCTTGCTGGTATTTTTTATTAACCGAATTGCGCCCAGCGTGCAAATCGATCTTTTTCAGGATGTCTTTAACCTGGGAGCCGATCTCTTTTTTGCTTTTGCCGTGGGTTTTTTGAATGCGGCGATTTTTCCTTGCCTGCAAATTCTCTCAATCAAGGCGACTTATTGGAAAATGGGGGTTCTCGCCGCGATAATCAGCTATGGGGCATATGGTCTGGTCTGGATCTTCCCAATGGGCGTTTTTGTTACCGGTCCTTTGGGCTTTTTATTTGCAGGTACTGCAGTAAGTGGAATCAGCTTTTTTACCAACTACATGGAACTAAAGCGATCGCAAAACAAATAAAAGCAGTTTATACCGAAGCAACCTGAAATGTGGTAGTTATTTCCTTACGGACTAGAAATATGGGCTAGCTTACGATCGATCAAGCCCGGGGCTTTGGCGCAGCTGAAATGTGGTAGTTATTTCCTTACGGACCCTTAGTCCATAGTGTCGTTTTTCTTGACTTCGTCGGCGCGCGGGTCAAGCTCTGATGAAAGAGGCGTTGTCCGTGGCGATGTACGGAAAGTCAACTTTTCCTCTTGTGGAATAGGAGTTTGTTTGAAAATGCGCCAGAGTGTATAAAGCCCTAAAACTGCGCTGGTTGCGGCAAAATAATAGAAAATGCCGGGAGCGCCTAGAATTTGCATGCAATAAGAGGCGATTATAGGGCCGATGATCGCGCCGATTCCGTAGACTAGAATCAAGCCGCCCAGAGCCGCAATAGTGTCATCAGAGGATTCCAGATGGTCGCTCGTATGCGAAGTGCTTAATGGACAGACGGTAAAGGTAAAGCCGCCGAAGAGGCAGACCGAAACTAGCAGCAAGGGGTAGGAATAGGAGTTGATCCATGCGATAAAGAGGCTTAAAATGATGATTATAATGCTTACTCCAAAAAGCACCTTGCGGCGGTCTATCAGATCGGACAAATAGCCGATCGGCCACTGCAGTAAAAGCCCGCCATAGATGGTCAGAGCGACAATTAGCGCGGCATCATGGGTGTCCAGATCTAAATATCCCGCGAAAATTGGCAGCAGTCCATAAATCACGCCCAACAGAAAGCCGCCTAAAATCGAGCCTATTACACCTAACGGCGAAATCTTATACAGCTTGAATACCGTCAAATAGGAGGGCTTTTGAATGGTCGGCGCCGGCGTTCTCGAAAAACAGACCGGCACAATCGAGAGCGAGGCGAAAATGACCGTGATCGCAAAGGGAATGACCGTCTCGATCGGAGCTATGTTAAGGAAAAACTGGCCTGTTGCTTGCGAGGCGTAGAGCGCGATCATGTAGATGGAGAGTACTTTGCCTTTGGTTTTGGTAGTACTTTTCACCAGCAGCCAGCTTTCAATCGTAATAAAGTGGCCGGCCAGACAGATGCCGGAGAGAAAGCGCAACCCCATCCAGATCCAGGGGTCGATAAATAGGCTTTGCAGCATTACGAAGGCGGCGGTGCAGGATGAGAAAATGGCAAAAGCGCGGATGTAACCGATTCGCTCGATCAGCTTGTGCGACCGGATGGAGCCGATAACCAAACCTAGAAAATAGGCCGCGGTAACATAGCCGACCATTTCCGGCGAATAACCTTCCTGTTTAAGTCTTAGCGAAGTAAAAGTGGTGAATAATCCGTTGCCCATTACTAATATAATTAAGCTCATGATGGGCGCTATCACCGCTTTCGCTATTTTATACATATCCTGTCTCATCCGTTATACTTCGTGTTTTAGAGTTTTTGATTAAAATGCGCAAGAAAAAGAGCTAAATAAACATATATTATACCCTACGGATAGATAATCTCGGCAAGAGATATCTGAGATTGGTGCGTAATTCAACCTGTTTGACAAGAGTCTTTCATTCGCAAGCTTTTATTCTTAAGCTTATTGTAATAATATTTAATTGTTGTTTTGGTATTATAATTAATTATTTGAACAAATTATTAATAAAAGTGATAATTAGGGTAGCAGGTTAATAATAATAGCAAGAGGCTCCCCGTGAAACAGAAAGAGAAAAATAAAGATAAACTGGATATTTCGGAAGCTGTCGAAAACTTGAGCACGATCGCCGGTTTGGATCCCGACGGCCGTTCGCCTCTTGGTATTGTCAAACGCCATAAGTTCGTGGTTCAGGCGGAGGGTTTTTCATATAAGACTATTGAATGGCTGGGGCCTGAAAACGCTGAAGAGGTGTTAGAGCATTTAAGGAGTTCGTTTGGGGCTGTGCTCGAGTATTTGAAGGACATCGCCGAAAATCAGGAGAGCTTTTGGGAGGAAGAAGCGACTCGCCGTTCCTTGCAGCAAATTATGGAACTGGTAGGCGAAGCCGCTAAAAAGCTGGAGGCGTACGCCTCTTTATACCAGGTAAGCGCAAAGAGACAGCATATTGCCGACTTGCCTGAATATAAGGAACTTCAAGCCTTTTATCTGGACAATATCGAATCGCAGTTTAAAGAAAAGCTTGAAGGGGACGACGAATGGGAAAAGGAGTGGCGCAGCAATGATGAAAATCTGATCCTGGATATTGACAAGCTGGGCCTTAGAAATTTTGAGACCGTCAAGCGCGACAAGGAATATGAGCTCTTTTATTTGCACAATGAAGACGAGCGGCCCTATTTTGATCCCTCCATGCTGCGCAATATCAAGCTGGTATGCGACTTTGACGAGGCGGCTCTGAAAAACTTTGCCGAAGACCCGTTGGTGCGGATCAGGTTTATACTAGACCGCGATGCGATGGGCACGGCACGCCAGATCCTGGATAGCGTGCATGAGGAGGTGCGCAGGTTTTATCGTCTGCAGTTGCCGCTCCAGAGAGATGAAATGGCCAAATTGATCAACAAGTCCATGATGGCTTTGATGCTGGCTGCCAACCCGCGGAATTTATTGCAAAATTCGGCCGGTAAAGGCTCGATCGGCTATTTACAGGATTTTTTGACCTTTTTAAGAAACGCGCTGCAGTGCAAAATTTATCAGCACCATATTGCCTATCAGGACGATATCGCCGATGAGGCTATTCTGGTGCAGCTGCAGCTTTTGCACCGTCTGGCCAAGGCTCTCTATTTTAGGAAGGGCGCCGTGAAAGAGGAAATGACAGGTTTTATTTACCGGCTGATTAATAAAGGTTTGGATTTGATTCCCGATAAGGGT
>CAZCPS010000150.1:0-149 GCA_964499895.1 uncultured bacterium
GTCGGGGAAAAGGCTCTGCTGTGCGTTATTATCTTGTTTAATAGATACGCTTCGCGTCGAAGCAGGGTTCGAAGCTATCTTCGCTACTCGGCTTCTTCGGGGTAATTTATGCTCCGCATAAATTATCTCTCTCGCTACGCTCGAGTCGA
>CAZCPS010000150.1:249-3212 GCA_964499895.1 uncultured bacterium
CCGAACAAAAAAAAGGAAGCCGTTTGGCTTCCTTTTTGTTCGGAGGAGGTGGGATGGACTCCGGCCTTCCGGCCTCCGCCCCTTCGGGGTAATTTATGCTCCGCATAAATTATCTCTCTCGCTACGCTCGAGTCGAACCCGGGTTCGAAAGCTGCTTACGCAGCTTGGCTTCCAAAATGGAAGCCATCCCACCTCCTCCGAACAAAAAAAAGGAAGCCGTTTGGCTTCCTTTTTGTTCGGAGGAGGTGGGATTCGAACCCACGGTACGCTTTCGCGCACACACGCTTTCCAAGCGAGCTCCTTAAGCCACTCGGACACTCCTCCGTAATAGAACTGAAAATCAGGGTATACTTGACCCATTAAGAAAAAAATTATATCAGGGCCCGCGTAATAACTCAAGCGCTTTGTCGCCATGCGTCATGGCAACTTTTTATTTGCTTTTTATCGGGTTTTACCAAAGAATTACCATATTATGGCAAACGGTTTTCTTCTATTATGCAACCTTTAAAAATACTTTTTTGTTTCCTATTACTTATCGGCTGTCACCCAAAAACACCACAGAAAACAAAACATTTAGTACTGGTCAGCATCGCCCCTTATGCCTATCTGGTCGAAAAGATCGTCGGCAACTCCGTACAGGTCAAAACACTTGCTCCCCCTTACGCCAACCCCCATACCTACGAACCCTCCCCCAAAGAAATGTCCGGCATCAATAACGCCGCCATCTGGTTCTGCATCGGCGAACACTTTGAAAAAAAAGCCCTGCCCGCTCTAAAATCCCACAATCAAAAGCTCACCGTAATTAATTTACTGGATAGCCTAAATCTAGCTGCCAATGAAAAAGACCGCCATGTCTGGCTAAGCCCCAAACTAACTCAAAAACAGGCCGCTATCATCACAAGCTCTCTTTGCCAAGCCTTCCCGGAACTCGCCGCCATCTTCCGGTCTAATCTGGAAAAACTACTCGCATCGCTAGATGAACTGGACAGGCATATGCACACCATTTTAGATGCCGCCGAAAATAAAACCATTCTTGTCTCTCACGCCGCTTTTAAACACCTCTGCCAAGAGTATGGCCTCGCACAATTATCGCTCGAATCCGAAGGAAAAGAACCGACCGCTAAAATCCTGGGCAGCCTTTTGGAAAAAATTGGCTGCTTGCGCATAAAAGCCATTTTCATTCACCCGCAACATAGCACGAAAGGCGCCGCGCTTATCTCGGATAAGCTGAAATTACCTATGCTCCCTATTGACCCCTACGCCTATGATTACGAAAAAAATATGCTCGAAATTGCTTGGCAAATCGCAAATGTGGAAAATCATGTCCATTAATATCAGCAATGTCAGCTTCTTTTACAATTCATCTCCCATTTTTGAGAACCTGAATTGCTCCATTAAACCTCGCGGCTTTATCGGCATTATCGGCCCCAACGGCGGCGGCAAAACCACCCTGCTTAAGCTGATGGCCGGTCTCCTAAAACCTAAAAGCGGCATCGTAACGCTTGACGGCAAGATTGGCTATGTTCCGCAAAATACCCAGGCAAATAGAAATTTTCCCATCAGCGTCATGGAAGTGGTATTGCTCGGCGCTATCTCCGAATGCTCGATCTTGGGAACCTTTAAACAAAGCACCAAAACCAGAGCGCGACAAATCCTCGATACACTGGAACTCTCGCACCTTGCCAAAAAGCCCTTCTGCCAGCTCTCCGGCGGCGAAGCGCAGCGCACGCTTATCGCCAGAGCGCTAATCTGCGATCCGGAAATCCTCTTTTTGGACGAGCCCACCGCCAATACCGATTATGAAGCCGAAAAAAAAATCTTCCGCCTTTTGTTCGAATACAAAAAGACCAAAACCATCCTAATTGTCACCCACGATCTCGAAACCCTGATCCATACCGCCGATAGCGTGCTTGTCGTCAATAAAAATGTTATAGAATATCCGCCCGAAAAAATCTGCCGCCACTTTGCTCTCGGCCTCTATCACACACCATTGCCGGAGGAAAAATAATGACCTCGCACTTTTTTCAAGCTCTATTACAAAACCCCTTTTTACAAAATGCCGTAATAGCCGGTCTTTTGGCCGCCCTCGCCGGCGGCATCACCGGCTCTTTTGTTGTCGCCAAGAAAATTTCTTCCATCTCCGGCAGCATCGCCCACTCCGTTCTGGGCGGCATCGGCATCGCCCTATACCTGAACATCAATCATGGCATGACGGCCTTGCAACCCATCTATGGCGCGCTCTTTATCGGCATTCTGGCCGCCATCATCATCGGCTACACGCACCTTAAGTATAAGCAAAATGAAGACGCCATCATCGCCGCCGTCTGGGCCGCCGGCATGGCCATCGGCGTCATCTTCGCCTCGCTCATCAAAGGCTATAATGTCGATTTTTCCAGCTTTTTGTTCGGCAACATATTGTGGAGCAGCTCTGGCGATCTTTGGCTGCTGGCTGTGCTGGATCTGGCAACCATCGCCTTAATCTCACTTTTTTATTACCGGTTTTTAGCCGTCTCATTCGACGAAGAGCAGGCGCAGCTGCAAGGTCTGCCCGTAAAAAAATATTACTTTTTACTCCTTGGCCTCATTTCCATATCAATCGTGATTCTAATACAAATCATCGGCATCATTCTGGTCATCGCTTTAATTACCATCCCGCCCACCATCGCTCGCCAATTTTCCGCCAAACTAATTGTAATTATGGGGCTGGCCATAGCAATTTGCGCTCTATTTAATTTTTTAGGCACCGCGATTGCCTACGAGTGCAACACACCGCCCGGCGCTACCATCGCGCTGGTTGCCTGCTTTTTTTATTTTACCGCCTTCTTTATCAAAAAATCACTCGCGGTGCAAAAGAAGCCGCCGGCCGGTACAAAAAAAAGCAGTTGGGAAATTTCTTAAGCTTGATTAATTTACAGTCGAGGTTACTGAAAGCAAATAGTGGTCCGAATCACCAGACTTATGAA
>CAZCPS010000151.1:0-3195 GCA_964499895.1 uncultured bacterium
TTTTCTGCTTTACCCGCCCCGAAGAGAGTTCGCAAGTCTTCGAAGAAATGCTGCTTTCCGCCGAAATGGCGCTGCAGGGGCTGGGGCTGCACTACCGCAATATGCTGCTCGTAACCGGCGACATGTCCTTCGCTTCAGCCAAAACAATCGACATCGAAGTCTTTTTACCCGGGCAGGAGCGCTATTACGAGGTCTCCTCCGTCTCCAACTGCACCGACTTCCAGTCGCGCAGAGCCTCCATCCGCTGCCGCAAACAGGGAGATAAACCGCGCCTGGTGCACACGCTCAACGGCTCGGCGTTGGCAACTTCCCGTTTGATGGTCGGTCTGCTAGAGAACAACCAGCAAAAAGACGGCTCGGTTCTCATACCCAAAGCACTCGCTAAATACTTTGGCTCGGACATCATAACACCTTGAAGATAAACTGTTTTAAAAAAATATCAAGCAGTCTGTTGCTTGGATTGCTAAATTTTCTTGCATCGCGGGCGCTCTTCTGTTAACATGTACAATTAAAACGCACAAAGAGCGCCCAAGTGAAATTAGTCGTCAAAAAAAGATTGTCCAAAAACGAGCGCGAACGCGCCGTCATGTTCGGTCTGGTCGAACTTTTCATCAAGACCAACTTGCCGATCGGCTCTTGCGCCCTTAAAGATCATGGCTTTGATTTCCTAAGTCCGGCTACCATCCGCAACTATTTTGCCAAGTTGGAAAAAAAAGGCTATCTAACCCAGCAGCACGCCTCCGGCGGCAGACTCCCCACCGCCAAAGCTTTTAAAGAATATGCCAATGCCCAGATCAAAAAAGCCCAAATACCCGAAAAGCTGGACAAAATGCTTTGCTCGGAGCTCAAAACCGAAAGTAAAGAGATCAAAAGTTTTTTGTCGTGCGCACTGGAAACCCTAAGCGAAGCTACCGGCCACGCGGCCTTTATCTCTTCGCCGCGCTTCGACCAGGACTTTATCCGGCGGCTCAAATTGATCTATTTAGAGCCGCACCAGCTATTATATGTCATCATCACCGATTTCGGCGAGATCAAGACCGAGACCATTTATTCGCAAAAAGAGATTTCGCCCTCCCTTTTGGAAAAGGTCGAAGCCTTTTTTCTCTGGCGTGTCAACCAAGCCCAAAAACCGGTCTTTGCCGATAACACCGAAGCCAAACTGATCCAGCGGATCTATAATGAAATTATGGTACGCCACGTGGTCGGATACGCCAACTGCCATGAAGTCGATATTTTTCGCACAGGGCTGGCGCTGCTCCTCTCCTATCCCGAGTTTGACTCGGCCGAGCGTTTATCGCAAGGTCTTGCTCTGCTGGAAAACAAGGAGCTGATGCGGCAGATGCTTGGCAAAACGACCGAACTCAAAGTATATATCGGCAAAGACCTCTCCGCCTTTGGCCTGCAAGAGGCCGGCTACTGCATCATCGCCATTCCCTATTACATCAATCAGATGCAGGCCGGCTCGGTCGCCATCATCGGCCCCATGCGTCTTAACTACCGGCAAATCTTCGGCATCATGCAGGCCTTTAGCGAATATTTAAGCGAGGCGCTCGCCCGCAGCACCTGCAAATACAAAATCACCTTTAGAAAACCGGAGGAGCGCCTGAAAATTAATTCCTCGATCTTCCTGGAATACAAAAGCATATAAGGAGAAATGCATGAACGATCAAGACCTGCCCCCCGCGGACAATAACATGGAAACACCCCTCCCCTGCTCCGATCAAATTCCGACAGAAGAAAAAACGAGACTGGAGCTTGAAATCAGGGAGTGCAAAGACAAAAACCTGCGGCTGATGGCCGAAATGGAAAACGCCCGCAAACGCATGCAAAAAGAGAAAAATGAATCGATCCGCTTTGTGATCGAAAATACCGCGGCCGAATTTTTGCCGATTCTGGATACGCTGGAGAACGCCTTGAAATTCGCGGCCGGCTCCTCGCCGGAAATCAAATCCTGGGCCTCGGGCTTTCAAATGATCCTCACCCAGTTTAAAGAGGTACTGCACAGCCACGGCATTATCGGATTTCATGCCGAAAAAGGCACGCACTTTGATCCGCACTACCACGAAGCTATGGAACTGGTAGAAACGGGCGACTACCCTGACAACACCATTATCGAAGAATTTGCCAAGGGCTACAAAAGCATTCAACGCACCATCCGGCCGGCCAAGGTTAAAGTATCAAAACAAATTAATTTAGAAGAAAAGGAGAACCAAAATGGCTCAAACGAAGAATAAAATCATCGGCATCGACCTGGGAACCACCAACTCCTGCGTTGCCGTTATGGAAGGCGGCGTGGCCAAGATCATCGCCAACATCGAAGGCACCCGTACTACCCCCTCCATTATTTCCTATAAAAATAATGAGCGCCTAGTCGGCGTCACCGCCAAAAGACAGGCGGTTACCAACCCCGATAAAACACTCTATTCCACTAAACGCTTTATCGGCCGTAAATATAGCGAAGTATCCTCCGAGATGAAAACTGTGCCCTTTAAAATCATTGAAAACCAGAACGGCAACGCCGTCTTTAGCGTTGACGGCAAAACTATTACGCCGGAAGAGGCGTCCGCCCAAGTCCTAACCAAAATGAAAGAGACGGCCGAAAACTATCTCGGCGAAAAAGTTACCGATGCGGTTATCACTGTTCCGGCCTATTTTAACGACTCGCAAAGGCAGTCGACCAAAGACGCCGGCAGGATCGCCGGACTTAATGTCCTTCGGATCATTCCCGAACCGACCGCCGCGGCGCTGGCATATGGCGTTGACAAGACCCATGAACAGAAAATCGCCGTTTTTGACTTTGGCGGCGGCACATTTGATATTTCGATCATGGAAATCGGCGACGGCGTCGTAGAGGTGCTTTCCACCAACGGCGACACTCACCTTGGCGGCGATGACTTCGATGATCGCATTATCCACTGGCTGTTGGACGAATTCAAAAAAGAGACCGGCCTCGATCTCTCCACCGATAAAATGGCTCTGCAGCGCCTCAAAGACGCCGCCGAAAAAGCCAAGATCGAACTCTCCGGCTCGCCATCGGTCGAGATCAGCCAAGCCTTCATCACCATGGACGCCAACGGACCCAAACACCTCTTGCTCACCCTGACGAGAGCTAAAATGGAAAATCTGTGCCATGACTTGATCGAAAGAGCCAAAGAGCCCTGCTTAAAAGCGCTCAAAGACGCCGGGCTAACGCCT
>CAZCPS010000152.1:0-3192 GCA_964499895.1 uncultured bacterium
AGGCAAATCAGTCAGTTTCCTCTGTGAATATGGCGCGTATTATCTGCCGGAAATAGAGAAATTGCTCAATTGCCATACTTCCAGCACCCTGCCGCCGGAAGAAATGCTGGCGATGCCGGCAAAAGACGCTGATTATCGTGAACCGGCCCGCCAGTTCCGTTCAGACCGCCCATCTTTCTCCTCCGGTCGCCGCCCTTCATCCGGCGGACGCGGTGGCCGTTCCGGCTCACGCAGTCGTTGAGTTGACGAGATAAACGTTAACGCCAACAATCGCGAATATTTTCGTTCAGGTGATTATTCTATAAACCAGAGCTCAGTACTTGAGCAGGAGTGTGTGTCTAATTGAGCGCCCGTTTTTTGTTGCGTTTTATGGTGTTTGTGGGCCGGCTAGTAATTCAATTTTCAAAATTTCATTTTTCCCCTTTGAATGTCGGTTGATATTTTCTTCCGCGATTTTCGCAAGCGCTTCCAACGCTTTCACAATATGTTTTTGAATCGTGCCTGGCAGCCATAATTTTACCTTGATGATTTCTTTTGAACGTTCAATAAATCCTGAGCATTGCGACAACATTCTCAAGTAATAATGGTCATCGCGATAGTTGTTGCGTATGATTCGATATTCATCGTGTAAATTGCGAAAAATATTAGCGGCATTGATGCGCAGAGCGTCTATGTATGCTTTTCTTTTCAGGTCAAGCAATTGATAATTTTCCTCAATAAGTCGTTTGATTCTTGAGTCTTTTTTAATGCTTTCCAGCTGTTGCCGTTCTGCGGTCTCCATCTCCTGTTCGAGTTTAGTTTGTTTATCTTCAAGTTCGGCAATAGTTTTATTTAAACGGCTGATCAACGCATTCACGCTTTTCAGTTTTTCATGTAACTCCCCATTTTTATTTTCGGTATTCTGACTGAGCGAATAAGAAATTTTCGCCTGTTCAAGCCTGGCATTCTTTAGTTCAGTTCTTTTTTTGTTAAGAGTTAACAGATGTTTTGCCAGAGCGCAGCCGGCTACTTTCGCCAGCTTTCTGGCATTTTTATACTCCGCGGTTTCTTCGCTGCGATCTTGATAGTTTTCGGCTTCATGTTTAAAATCAGTGTGCGCCCGGCTGTCAAGTTGATTGAGACCAAAGTTGACATTCAAATATTTGAAATCATTTTCCTGCAGCCAGCGGTTAAAAATATACCAGACAAGGTCTTGAATGCTCATTTCCGGGTTGGAGCATAATACCGAAACCGTTATCGTCTGTTTTTTGTGATTGGTTGCCTTGACCAGAATGCGCCTGAAATTGCCGTCGCGTTTCCAGGTTGATTCCTGGCATTCAAACTGGTAATTTCGTTTATTGCTTCGGTTGTTTTTTTGTTTTGTCCGCGTAAAAGCGACTGATGTCCGGTTGTTATCCCAGCCGCTTCCGTCAAATCCTTTTTCCCAGGTAATCAGGTAATCGTTTTCAAATTTAGCAAAACATTCCAACCCGTAGATGCCGCGGTCGATAATAAACGTTCTGCCGGAGCGTTTGTCCTCGGCAAACAGCTCATTGAATAATTCCCGGCTCATGAAAAAACGTTCGCGCATATCATAATACGGACTGTAATGCTGGATAAAACATGGTCTGCCGCTAAGAGTGTGAAAACTGTCGAGATTAATTATTTTGCCGATTGAATGAGCGCTGCCGCACCAGCCTTTCATGGTTTTTAACTGACCGGTGTAGCTTTTGGTGTGCGGATCAAAATAAAATATGTCCGCCAGGTTGGGACCGTCAGCCAGCAGCTCGTTGTTACGGCGATATAAAGCGATGGTATTTTCTTTGGTTGCCAGAGCGTCAAGCATTTCACGTTGCTCACGCAACGAGCGAAGCAGTTTGTCGTTAAAATAAGTGAGACTGTCGAAACAGAGTGATTTAGACTGCTCAATATTGCATGCGCCTTGCAATAACTGGCAGATTATTTGCCGTTGAAATGAATCATAATGGACAAGCGCATCGCCAAAAAGCGCCAGCCCGGCGTGACGAATTAAGGTTTTTTCATATAAACCATAACGGAAGGCAGATTCTGAAAAAACGGTCGATTGCTGGACACTTGAACTGTTTTTTGAGGCTGAATCCAACTCTGACTGTTCAGATATCGTCGGGATTTCGTTGAAAATGGGAGCATCTTTCGTTGATTTTTCCGCAGCTTTAAATAGCAAGCTGGCCAAGCTCCGGGAGATGCGCACGCTAAAAACCTCTTCAACCCCACAAATAATTTTTTCCCGGTAGGCTTTCCCCAATGAAGCACGATGACGATACTGCTGTTGAACATAGGCAATTAAGGCCGGAGTTGACTTTTTAGACGCTTGACGACCGGAAAACGCCGCCGTCATTTCATTTATATCGCAAGATTTTAGCGCGTTGCCCCATTTTTTAACCGTACGACCATCATGTCCGAATTTATCATGCAATATGCATAATCTGGCCCCTCCGTTATAGAGACGACCAATAAGCATTTTGTGACCGAGATTGTCTGGACAAACGCTAACGCGCTCAAGTAGCGCAACTCCGAGATAAACATAGTAATCATCTTCCGCGGTATCTAAAAAAACACTCAAATCGGTCGAAAGTGATTCGCAACATGATAAAATTTGCTGTATTATTGGAAAGCCATCCGGGTTAAGGTTAATTTTTGCTGAAAACTAAATTTAAACGCGGATGGCTACTTTTTTTACCGCCAAAAGAAAAATTGATGAATTTAATCGGAGTGAAGACCAAAATAACGCAGATGAAAAAGGGCGTTCAATTACACACATTTACTGAGCTCTGGTCCCTCATGGTAAAACCTTTTCGTGTCTTTTCGTGTTTTTCGTGGTTATAAATATTTTTTTGCGTCCTTGGCGTCATTTGCGTTTAAGTCTTTCCATTCTCCGCGTTTCCCGCGCCTCCCGCCTGCGATGGTCGGTTTTTAAACGAAAAAACTCCCGGAATCAATCGGAATTTTTAATAATCCTAAAAAAAGCAGTTGAACTTTAGTTTTGGTTTATGTTGTTTAAAACAAGCATGGTCCGACATGTCTAAAAATACCTAGAAGTTATTTTTCCTGAGCGGGAAAAAATGCTTGTTCATCCCTCCGGGTCGGTCATTGCACCATGTCTGAATTGCGATTTTTAGCTTGCAGTTGTGACCACAGCGGCGATTAAAATCATAATACATCTACGGCGCCCTG
>CAZCPS010000153.1:0-3192 GCA_964499895.1 uncultured bacterium
AATGACCTAGGCGATAATTGGTTAATGTGTCCGTTATGCCAAGAAGCTTGGGAAAGTCATTCAAAATATGGAATGGTTCGTTGTCCCAACTGCAATCATAAATTGCACAACCCAAAATACCAAGCATAACTCAAGATTACCAGAATCATGTAATGAACAGGAAAGCATTAACCAATAGGTTTTGGACGATAAGTTTAAATGGATCGGCGCGGATTTTGAATATGAGTATGGGAATGATCCCTCGTTGTTTCGCATAAAACCCCAAGAGTCGCTAGCCGGCTGGCAAGCCGTCGGTTCCACCCTAAGAAATGATGCGGTTGGCACTATATTTCCGGCGACTAGCGCGGCATATAGAATGCCGTCCACCGCCTCTTTAGGAGAACGATGTTATGCATATGGCAAAGCAGGGATGGAGCTGGCTCCTATAATGCCTGTCGCGCTAAAAGGATTATACCGAAGCAACCTGAAGAATCGGTTTTGGGCAATTTCAAAGCTGCTGAAAATCCGATTCTTCAGGTTGTTTCGGTATACTAACGGTTACTATCGGCGCGGATTAAATGGAGTTGTTAAAAGCTTAGGTTATTGCGTTTGCTTAACATTCTTTAATCTGGGCGTTTGTATCTTTTGTTTGGGACTATTCCTCGATCTGTCGCTTGCTGCTGAAACTGGAAAAATAACTCTTTGGCTTTACATTATTTCGCTCCGCATGTATGAAAAAAAGAAACAGCAGGAGTATTGTTTATGATGCCAAAACAAATTATTGGAATCGTTGCCGCCGCCATAGGCGCCCTATTATTTTTCACATCATTTTATTTCCAAAGCGAAGGAAATGAAATCCGCAGGCAAATAGCGCCGGCTCAAGAGATAGTCAGTTCAGGAGCAAACAGAGCCCCATGCAGCGAATATTCAAAAGAGGCCTGCAAGGGAATAAAACCCATCGATCAAAAAATCAGGGAAAGCAACGCCAGAGCTGACCGCTATGACAATATAGCCACATGGTTTCAGATCGGGAGTGCTGTTTCTATCGTTGGCGGCGCGCTTTTAATTTTCCTTAACAAAAAAACAATCTAAAGATTTGGCTCGGCCTTTTTTTATACCGAAGCAACCTCGTTTGAGGTTGCTTAATGTTCCGAATCGGTTGATTAAAATAATAACTTGATGGCATTTAATTTGCTTTTATTAATTAAATGTGATAAATTTATTCTTTATAAAACCGATGAGAAATAATGAGCGCAAGAATATCAGATTATAAAGAAATTATTTATTCAAGGGAACAAGCCAATGATACGCCGCCTCAAACCAATCTTGCTATCAGATTCTCTTTAGCTACTGTACCATTTTTAAGTTTGCACTCATCTCTACGGTTTCCCGTTTCCATAGTCATGGGAACCTTGCGCGTTTGCAATAGCGGCAATAAAGATCTTTTTACAACAGCAATTGCCGTCGCGGCCTTGGCAGGAAGCCTCTTCCGGCATCGGGTAGGCATGGTTATAACAACCATTCAAGACATCATTATTGAAATTAACAAAATCCCAAATGAACAGGAGCCGGAAGAGGTTTTAAAAAGCTTTGCTAAAATATTTAATAACCTTCTTTATCTGGCGCTCATTTCCCGCGGCGGACTGGAACTCTCCATCATTACATTCGCTATGCAGGCGGTTGTTAACCTCATCCGGTCCAGAGATGAATTTAAAAAAGATTGTTGGATCGAAGGCATAGCCAATCTCCTCATGGCGGGAGTGCGCCTCCATCAATCAAACTCCCAATACCGGCAGCTCAAAAGAAACCGGGCAATCGAGGCTACGATTAAGAAAATGTTCGTGGGCGAATTGCACGAAAAATGGCGGTTTCCATCTGATCATCCGCCTGTCGGCATCGAAGTAAATGGAGTGCGGATCATCAGTTGGAATGTGCTCAATAATGCTTATTTAAGCTGGGTCACCGATAAAGATTCCCAAGGCCTGAATGGATCTTTGATCTCCGAATTAAACACCATTGTAAATGACAACGGGTTAACCCAGCGAGACATTACTGTTGCCGATATGGTTCAAAATATGCTAACTCAAGGTCAAGTCATAGCTCTTCAAGAATGCGGAGAGCCCTTCCTTAAGCATCTCCAAAGCCGACTCCCCCATAACTGGAATATCATCAAGAGCTTTGATACCCAAAAAACCGACCAGGATGTGATCCTTTACAATAAGACCCGATTGACCTTCCATGCCGGCCTCTCTGAAACAACCGGCTCCGCCTATCCAAGCGCGCCTTGCCGCCCCCTTCAAAATGTCTGTTTTTCCCGCGCTGAAGGACAAAATATTCGCATTATTAACGCTCACATTCCCGGAGACCCCAACAAACCCTGTCCCGATGAGTTTGCCCGGTATGTTCGGGGGCAACATAGCGAAGGTTCAATTACCATCGCTCTCGGAGATAACAATTTTGAAAGAGATGTGATGATCAAGGCTTATCAAAAAGCCGGTTTTTCAGATTATAGTCTACACTCCCCATGGAAAACAAACATAGATCCGGAAACCAAACAATCAAAGGGAATCGATCATCTCTTTGTTATCGGAGATGAAAACTCAAGAGATTTAAAGCCCGATGAAGTCCTTGCCGGAGGAAATCTTCAGGAAACAATTGATCTTTTAAATCAGGCAAATCTCCGGCAATAACTTTTTGACAAATTCACCGAGTTGAGAATATCATATGGGCTGGCTTCTTAAAAAAAGCCGCACATTCAGGTAAAGGAAAAACTTATGACAATTATTGAACAAATCAACAATGGCATCAAGGAAGCAATCAGGACAAGGAATTCTATCCGGCTTAACACTTTTCGTATGCTTAAATCAAAAATTCTGACTGTTGACGCGCGCGCCAATCTCTCTGATCAGGAAGTCATAAAACTTTTTAAAACCTATTTTAACAATCTGCAAGAAGCGCATGAACAGGCTAGGCAGGCCAACCGTCCTGAAGCCGCCGAAAAACTGGCAAGCGAAATAAAAATCGTAGAGGAATTCCTGCCCAAATCTCTTTCAACAGAAGAAACGCAAAAAATTGTAATCAAGGCTATTGAAGAAGAAGGCGCCAAAACAAAAAAAGACCTTGGACTGGTAATGAAAGCCATCATGAAACAAGGCTTGCCAATCGAAGCAAAACTGGCCAGGGATTTGGCTAGTCAACTTTTGGCCGATTAAT
>CAZCPS010000154.1:0-3162 GCA_964499895.1 uncultured bacterium
AAAACTATCGCGCATCCTACGGCAAAACCAGCTTCCGCATACTGTGCTCAACGCCAAAAATCATGCTAGAGAAGCGGAGATCATCGCGTCAGCCGGCAATTTTGGCGCTATCACGCTAGCCACCAACATGGCCGGCAGGGGCACCGACATCAAACTTACTCCGCAAGTCTATCAGGCCGGCGGACTGCATGTAATCGGTACCACCCGCCACCACTCCCGCCGCATCGACCGCCAGTTACGCGGACGGGCAGGAAGGCTGGGCGACCCCGGTTCCTCCAAATTTTTTGTCTCTTTTGAAGACTCGCTTATGCGCCTTTTCGCTTCGCCGCGCCTGACCACTATGCTGCAGCGCTTCCGTCCGCCGGAAGGCGAGCCGATTTCGGCCTCCATTTTGAACCGCTCAATCGAGACTGCCCAAAAGCGCATCGAACAGCGCAACTACAGCATCCGCAAACATACTCTGGAATATGACGATGTGATGAACCGCCAACGCCAGGAAATCTACTCCTTCCGCAATGAGCTGCTCTCCACTTCCGAGCCCATCTCCATTGCCAATGAACTCCTGGAAAGCGTCTGCGCCATGAAAGCTATGGAACTGTTTAACGCCCGCGGCAAGGACCTTTTAGCCGAAGCGCACGAATACCGCCGGTTTATCCAGACCTCCTTTCCGGTGCTCTTGGAAGCTAGGCACTTTGAAAAAGAAGAGATTGATGCCGGTGAAATTGAAAAACTGGCTAGCAGCAAGGTATTTGACGCCTTTGAAGCTAAATTGCGTCAACAAAAAAACATGATCGCGCATATGCAGGCTCTTTCCGGCCAAGAGGGCGCTCCGGAAGCCGCGCTATTTGAAATTGTGCGAAATGTCATGATCCGCCGCATTGACGCCCTTTGGCAAGATCACTTGCTCTCCATCGACCACTTGCGTTCGGATGTCAATCTAAGTTCGATCGGCCAAAAAGATCCCCTTTTAGAGTTCAAACAGCAAGCCTTTATTCTCTTTGACGACTTTACCCGCTTGCTGCGCATGGACATCGCCCGCGACCTCTTCCGTTTTGAAATGATGTTGCCCGAAGAAGAGCGCGTCAAAGCCGCGCTAAGGCAAATTAAGCTGGATACCCAAAGATCTTTTACCGATGAACTTCCCGAAAACGCCGAAAAAGAAGAACCATCCAAAGAAACTGTTATTCGCGATACTAACAAAGTAGGACGCAACGATAATTGCCCCTGCGGCAGTGGCAAGAAATATAAAAAATGCTGTGGCGACGCTACTTGAATTTGTCTAAAAGCCGGTATCCCAGAAATAACAACGGCATCGCCGGAATAAAATAGGCATACCACAAATCGGCATTCCATCTGATCACCAGCTCGCCTTTATCGGAAAAGACCAGAAGCAAAAAACTGATCAGCAAAAGAAGCATTCCCAACGATAAACAAAGCGTGGGCCAAAGCGAGCTGATCTCCGCTTCCGGTTCGGCCGCCTCTTCAATCAACGGTTCCTCTTTTTCAAATGGATTGTCAGTTTCCAGATTCCGGTCGAAAACTTTTGATTGATAGGGAGGCGGATAAAGCGATGCCAGCGTCTCTTCAGGCGACAAATTTTTTATACGAACGGCATATGGAGCCTTATAGGCCGGCTCGGGTTCCTCCGACTCACAGGACATACTCCCGCCGCAAAAAGGACAAGCATCAAAATGAATACTAACCTGGCCTTCGCAATGCGGACATAATTTCATTCGCTCTTTTTCTGCCATAGATGCTCCAAACTTAACTACCATTTATCGTTTTTTTAGAGACAAAAGTCAAACAAAAAACATGGTAGCCTCATAAGCTCGGATCAGATAAAATAATGGTGCACAAGGGAGGTTGCATGGAGACGCAAAAATATGATATCGCCATCATCGGCGCGGGGCCGGCCGGTTATGTTGCCGCTATTAAAGCCGCGCAAATGGGCGCCTCTGTCGCTCTCATTGAAAAAGCGGCGGTGGGCGGCGTCTGCCTTAATGCGGGCTGCATTCCGACCAAATCGCTCCTTGCCAGCGCCAAAGCTTTTCTGCACATCAATAGAGCTCAAGAACTCGGCTTGCAAGTTAGCGGCACAAGTTTTGATATAGAAAAAATTCATCAGCGCAAAACTTTAATCGTCAACACTTTAAGGCACGGGCTAGAAGGGTTGATCCGCGCTAATAAAATAAATCTGATTCGCGCTTCCGCCAAATTTTTAAAACCCGGCCTACTGGAACTTGGGAACGGAACCCAAATTGAAGCGCCTAAAATCATTATCGCAACCGGCAGCCGTCCGCGCGACTTGCCGCATATACCAATAGATCATGAGACGGTTTTTGATTCCACTTCCATTTTGAACCTTAAAAGACTGCCCAAAAGTATCGCCATCATCGGAGGCGGCTACATTGGAACGGAATTTGCCACCTATTTCGCCGCTTTAGGCGTTAAGGTGCATATCATTGAGATGCAAGAGCTTTTAATCACTCCATCCTGCCGGATTTTGGCGCAAGCCCTAAAAATCCAACTGCAAAAAAGCGGTATTAATGTTTTGCTTAAGAAAAAAGTTTTGGGCATTACCAAAGGATCTGAAACGGCGCTAAAATTGGATGACGGTTCCGCTTTGATGGCCGAAATAGTTCTTTTAGCCGTCGGCAGAGAACCTCGATCAGAAGAGCTTAATCTCGAAAGTGTTGGAGTTGAAAAGAAGAGCCATGGCTTCATTACCGTAAATAGCCGCATGGAGACAAGCTCTCCCAATATTTACGCCGCCGGCGATGTGGCCGGTAAATCAATGCTGGCGCATACAGCCTATCATGAAGGAGGGATTGCCGCTCAAAATGCTTTGGGTGAAGAGCTGGAAATGGACTATACGGCCGTCCCTGCCATTATCTTCGCCTGCCCCGAATGCGCTATGGTCGGCCTCTCATTAGATCAGGCCCTGACTGAAAAAAAAGAGGCTTTTGCCGCCGCTTTTCCGATGAAAGCTTCCGGCTATGCTGCCACCATCGGCGAAAACGAGGGCTTCGCGCAAATTATCGCCGAAAAGGGCACCAATAAAATTCTTGGCGCGCAAGTGCTCGGCGACGGGGCCGCCACGCTAATCGCCGAAATGACGCTCGCTATTAAACGGAATTTGACGCTTGACGACATCGCAGATAC
>CAZCPS010000155.1:0-3134 GCA_964499895.1 uncultured bacterium
TAGAAATATGGGCTAGCTTACGATCGATCAAGCCCGGGGCTTTGGCGCAGCTGAATGGTGGTAGTTATTTCCTTGCGGGCTCTACGGGAGGTTTTTTAGAAAAAAGACTAAAGTAAGGGTTTTTTCAAAGCCCATTTTTTTATGAAACCAAATACTGTCTTTATTCCAGTCCCAAGTGTCTGCAGCCATTTGCGAGCAATGTTTGCTTTTGGCCCAGGCTTGGGCTGTTTCATATAATTTTCTGGCAATCCCCATTTTCCGGCAGTCTTTTTTTACGAAGATGGCTTCAATGTAGGCTACAGGAGAAGTGGTTGCTTTGGGCACATGTTCAAAGCGGAGCGACATTGTAATAAAGCCCAATATTTTTTCATTTTTAACGCAAATAAAACCGACATGGTGGGGGTTTGCCAGTTTTTTCCTGAAATCATTTATGAGCATGTCTCCGGAATAATCAGGCAAAAGCTTTGAAGCCATTTGCATAACTTCGTGTTTGTCTTCCTGTTTAAATTCTCGAATGTGCATTTGGCCTCCATGTATTTATTGCAATTTATATCAAAATATCAGCACCCGAATTGATGAAAAAAAAAGTATCCTCCGCCCTGAAAAATGGTCGATGTCGGGTGCGGCTAGCTTGGAAGAGCCAGTCAGGTTGGCAGCGATTTCTTGAGGGGAAATAGCATAGTCGAACTGTTCCATTAGCACTGTTTCTGATTATTACTTCTGTCATCTGTTTTACGCCGAAATGGTGTTTTGGGTGTCTGCACTTTCATCTTTATACATGGACGCAAGATAGCAAGAGGCCGGGGTTGCTCCCCATCCAATTAGCTGTCTTGCCGTATTTACAATAGCTTCCAGTATGCCTAGCTTGCAGTCTGCTCCATTCTCCCACTCCAATTGCCGTCTTTGAGCGGTCCAGCAATAGAGTTCAGAGAGTTTATGGCCGGTGCTTTCGCAATATTGTTGTGCGTGTTCCGTGAAGTCTTGGATGTACTTGGCCTGGGCTTCATTATCCAGCCGGAAGTCCGGCCAGCCATCTCTTTGAATCATTCCATCGCAGCCGAATTCGGTGACGCCGACTTTTAGGCCGGGTTTAATGGCAAACGCTTCTTTTAGAATTCGTGTAACTTTTTCAGGCGCGAGGCCAGGGCCAAAGCGCATTACAGCGCTGCCTTTCCTGCAGGAAGAGCCAAAACTAAAAAATGGCAGGTTAGTAATGCCGCCGGGCATTCCCGGGTATGTTCTTCCATGGTTGAGGCCCATTTTGAGCATCGGCATAGGATAGGCCTGTACGCCAAGGTTCTGCAAGAAATGGCCGTTTTTTTCAAATTCATCATCAGCGACGATAAGCCGTACATTAGCCATAAAGGGCATCTCAAACGCAAACTCACCATCTTTGAAGAAATTATAAACTGGAGTAAAGGTGATTTTGGTGAAAATATATCCTATCAGCCTTTCCAGCCAGTTGTCACTTTCAGCGTCGAATTGCAGCCACTGATGGGTTACGCCCATTTCCTTGTCCGGATGCTTTTCTCGAGCGAGCTGATCCAGCTTCATGTGCGCAAGCAGCGTATTGCGCGTGGAAATGCCGACCGCGTGTATCCGTGCGGCAAGCGGAGCGCCTTTCGGGAGGTCGGACGGGTAGGCTTCCATGGTTTGCTGAAAGGCTCTTACGCCCAATTCATTAAATGACCACCAGCTTTTCACCTCCGGAAAAAGTTCCAGGGCTTTTTGCGCATAAGCGAGGTAGTAGTCGATGTTTTCCATTTTTTGGAAGGAGCCGGCTTCATAAAACCATTTTGGCAAGACAAAATGGTTAAGGGTTATAGATGGTGTAATGCCGGCTTCGATCAGCTTTTCAATAAAATTACGATATAAACCAATCGCATATTCATCATATTTGTCTGGCGCTGGTTCGATTATCGCCCACTCAAGCGAAAAGCGGTGCGCCGTAACATTCTGGTCTTTTAGCATCTTGATGTAAACCGTTGGATCGGTAATTGTGTCGACAAAAAAGTCTTTAAAATCAAACCCTTCAGTATGGCAAATGTTCTTACGGTCTTTCATGTGCTCGTTCCAGTCGCAGACTCCAATAAACCCCGGTATGGCGGAAAATTCAGTGCCGGCACCCGTGTCCTGAAAAATGGAAGAGGCAAATCCGCGCACCTTGGGCAGCCAGTTGAATTCCGGATCGGTATTGACCGACTCTTGCGGCAGGGGGGTGGCTTTTGGGGGACAGATCCAGTCATAAGCCATGGTAACCGGAAGAGCAGGTATCAGTCCGCACAGTTCAATAAAATTTTTAGCATAGTATTTAACTTTTTGCCCTAGGCTGTATTCTTCAATTCGCAAGTCACCATTATTCCAGTAAATAGTTTCAGGCGCCGGCAGCAAGCGGTTTTCTATGCGTGCAAATGAACCCATGATTTGTCTCCCGAGTTAAAGATAGTGTTAAGTTCTGGACTTATTTAAAACAAGGCTGCAAGTATTGCAGGCTTATGAAAATAGGGCAAGATTAAAAGGAGTTGTTTATGCTCGCTAACGGCGTTCAAAGAATTTTTACTTACGCAGGCTATTATTCCAATTTTTTTGCGCGGCAGATCGCCCGCAATATCGAACACCTTCTTCGTACCAAGCCGCAGGGCGATGGGTATAAACCTCGGTTAGATCATCCAAGATGGAAGAAATAGGATGTTATTTTTTTTATCAAACTTTATATCTCCTTGGTAGAGATAAACGGCAAAATTAGACTTAGGATAATCTCTTAGAAAGGTTTTTAAATTGTGAATTTTTTTGGGAAGGATTTGTTGTGAGCAGGTGATTTCAAAAGGTATAATTTTATCTGCAATTTGAACAACAAAATCTACTTCTTGTCCACTATGAGTTCGCCAAAAAGAGATCTTATGATAATCAGTAATAGAATCCATAAAAGAGCTAAGTTCATTCAAAAACCAATTTTCAAAACGATGTCCTATTAATCCTGTTTGATTGAGAATAGAAAGCTCTTTAATCCCGGTAAAGTAACTGATTAAACCGTTATTTTTAAGATATCCTTTTGAAGATTTAACAATTCTTTTTAAGGTATTTCCTATGAATGGCTCTATTTCAATATATTGCCATGTAGCCATTAAAAATCC
>CAZCPS010000156.1:0-3134 GCA_964499895.1 uncultured bacterium
TGGGCAGTCTAAATGCAGACGCGTGAGAGTAAATGAGCGAATATTAATGCGCAGGGGGGGCTCGATCCAGCCGGAGCCGTCTTGTTTTGTAAGCAAGGCGGGGGGAGCGGTAGCGCTGCGGGGGCGGATCGCGAGGTCTTCGCCGCGCAGCGATTTTATGGAGAGGTGGCGCTTTAATAGTGAAAACAGATTGATTTTGATTTCGAGCGAAGCGATGGTCAGTTCATTTTTTTCATCAAGCGGAAAAACGACATCGCTCAAGGTATATTCAAAGGGAAAATCGCCCGACACTTTGCTGACTTGGAGCTCGATGTTATTTTCTTTGGCAAAGCTGATGATCAGCCCCCGGATCCGGTTTTTGCCCCAAGGGGTTTGCATGGCGCCCGCCAGAAGGACGATGCCGGCAAAGAGGATCATGACGAGAAGTAATGATAATCTGATTAATTTATGTTTCATTAAAATGCCTGCCCCATGCTTGCGTAAAATCTAAAGAGCGGATCGACGGCTTTGCGCCGGTTTAGCGGAAAGCCGATATCGAAGCGCATTGGTCCGAAAAAGGTAAAATAGCGCAGTCCGATTCCGACGGATTTGTACCACTTGCCGCAGGGATTGGGGTACATTCGCCTGGTGACCACTCCCAAATCGGTAAAAGGTACGATACCGATATTTTTAGTGATTCTAAATCGGGGTTCGAAGGAAATGTAGATGGCGGATCTGCCGCCGATCGCATCGCCGTTTTTATTTCTGGGACCGACCGTATGGTAGCGGTAACCGCGCAGGTCGTCATCCGAACCGCCAAGAAAGGTTTTCGGCAGCGGCAGTTTGCGGATGGACGGGCCGACCAGGCTGCCGATTTGCGCGCGCAGGGCAAAAACCACAGCATCTTTTTTGGCGATCGGCAGATAAAAGTTTCCCAGCAGCGTTTGTCTCGCGAAAAAAGAGCGGTGTGCGCCGGCGCTTAAATAAGGTGTGCTTCTAAAGACGATAGTAAAGCCGCGCGTCGGATTTAAAAAGCTGTTCGAAGTGTTGTATTTGGCATAGATCGGGATCGATACCAGATCATAGGTGCCGTTGCGGGCGCTTTTTCTGACGATCAGGTGTTCATATTTGCCGCCGCAAGAGCCGCTTGTGGTGGCGCTGGACTTATAATCGACGCGGGCGAAAATGCTATAATCTTCGGCCAGATAGGCGTGAATCTTTTCTTGCATCGCCTGAATTTGCGAGACAAAATCCTGTCCCAGTTTGATGAAGTCGGGTTTTTTATAAGTAATGGTTCCGAGCAGCAATTTTTTGGAATAGTCCAAGTTGACGGAGAGCAGTTCGCCCTCGTCATGCATATTGCGATTGGTCCATTGAAAAGTGCCGCCGGGGCCGTCGATGGTGGCGTAAGTAACTCCAAAAGCGATATTCTTGTGCTTGGACTCCTGCAGATGAATTTTGATCGGAATGGCGCCTTGGTCATTGAGAGTGGGTCCGTGGGTGATCAGCACCGAGGCGAAAAGGTCGCTTTTTAAAAGGCGCTCTTGCGTTTGCCGGATTTGCTGAGGCGAATATGCCTCTCCTTCTTCCCAGCCGATTTTTTTTTCAATGAAAAGAGGGCTGATAGAGGTAAGTCCGGCAATCGTTGTCGCTCCAAAATAGGCTTTGGGGCCGGGGTTCACAATGAGGTATACGGAAACCTCATGTTTTTTAGCATCGGCGAGCACTTTGCGCTTTTCGATAGATGCGAGCGGATAGCCGCACTGGCCGAGTCCCATCAGCAGTTCTTGTTCGGCGTGGATGATCGTCCAGAATTTGGCCGGTTCGCCGATTGTGATACCCAATTTTTCCGGCTCTATGAACGAGCAGCCTTCGAGACAGCTTTTTTGGTCAGCTGAGGAAGTTAAAATTTCAAAGGCGGAAATTTTATAACAGGGACCGGGCAGTATGTGCAATTGGACAAGAATAGTTGTTTTGATATTTTCGATATGAAATTGCACATCAGCATCATAATAACCATAAGAATGCAGCACATTAATAATGGCGGGCAGATCGGCCGCGGCGCGGAATTTTAGGGCGTTGACCGATCTGGGGGGGTGGCTTTTGAGCTGTTCCAGTTCTGATACGCCTTTAATGTCATCCAGAATCGCGCTATTGGGAGCGCCATTGATTCGCACCTGATAGGAGAGCGACGCCATAGCGATCGACCCAAAGCAGCAAAAGAAAATAAGGAGCGTTTTTATCTGCATTGCCATTGACAAATTTTTTTTTGATTTTGTCTTATAAACCAATGATCGTCAATGTTTTTTTTGATAAGATCATGAAAAGCTTAAATTAAATTATACCATTCATTGCTATTTGAAGCTTGTTTTTAATAATATAATTATATTATAATATTATTTCTCAAGATTGCCATGTTTGCAAAACTATAATTTAGGTGCTAGATAAAAATAAATGAATCTGCTAAATTTTTTTACTTTTAATTGGTGTGAAGCTATGGCTATTATGAATCCGCCGCTGCAGACGGCAAAAGAAGAAGTGGCCAACGGCATTACTCACGGCCTTGGCGCCCTGTTAAGCACCTTCGGATTTGGGATGTTGCTTTACAGCTCCATAATGCATGGAAGCGTGTGGCATATCGTCAGCTGCGCTTTATATGGCGGCTCGCTTTTGATCCTCTATTATATTTCCACCATTTATCATGCCCTGCGCCCCTCGGCGGTAAAAAGGGTTTTTAGAATTTTGGACCATATCAGCATATATTTGCTGATAGCCGGAACTTATATGCCGTTAACTCTTGTGGTTTTGCAGGGGCCGCTCGCCTGGACATTATTCGGGTTGGAGTGTGGGCTCTGCCTTACCGGCATTCTTTTTAAAGCAATATTCGGCCCTAAATATCCGATCGCGTCGGTTGTTTTTTATATGCTTATGGGTTGTTTGGTATTGTTTGCGGCGCATCAGCTGATCGCCACGCTTTCATTAGGCGCGTTTTTACTGGTAGCATTGGGCGGCTTCTTCTATGTCGCCGGCATTCCTTTTTATGCCATGGACCGCAAGATGCCCTTTTTTCACGCCATCTGGCACCTGTTTGTGCTGGCCGGCAGCCTGTGCCATTTCTTCATGATTTTCTACTATGTAATTCCCTTTGCCAAGGG
>CAZCPS010000157.1:0-3122 GCA_964499895.1 uncultured bacterium
CATGACATTATTTTCTTCTGGGTAGCGCGCATGATTTTGATGAGTGAATATGCTCTTGGCAAAGTGCCTTTTACCAAAACTTTTCTGCATGGGCTTATTTACGGCAAATCCTATTGGCGGCAAGCTGAAGACGGCTCAGCCACCTATGTTCCACTCGATGAAAAAAAGAAGTTTGACGAGGGCGCTCCCCTTCCGGCCGGCGTTCTCTCTCGCTGGGAAAAGATGTCCAAGTCCAAAGGCAATGTGATCGATCCCATGGCCGTCTCAGCCAATTACGGCACCGACGCCATGCGCATCGCGCTGACATCCGCCGCCACCCATGCCAGGCAAATTGATTTGGACTACCGCCGTTTTGACGAATTTAAAAATTTCGCCAACAAGCTGTGGAACGGATCCCGCTTTGTTTTTCAAAATACCGAAGGGCTAATTTTTGATAGCGGACCAGACAGAACCCTTTTTGCGCTCGAAGACGCATGGATCCTCTCCAGACTCAATACCGTCATTCAAAATATGAACAACTATATCGACAGCTTTACTTTTGATAAAGCCGCCATATGCGCCTACGAATTCTTCTGGAATGATTTTTGCGCCTATTATCTGGAACTGATTAAACCCATTTTATTTAAAAAAGAAGGAACGCCCGAACTGCGCGAAAACAAGCAAAAACTATTGATCATCATTTTAGACAGCGTCATCCGGCTTTTGCATCCAATCGCGCCTTTTATTACGGAAGAGCTTTTTTCGATCATGAAAAAAAGCGTGCAATTTAACCATGCAGCCTCTGATCCCTACAGCCGGGCCGCGCAAAAAGCGCTTTCTAAAATAGCTTGTATCGTCAGCGATTATCCAAAGGTAATCAATCCGGCGGATATTTCTCCCCTAATAGAAGCGGAATTTGATTTTGTGAAAAAAATAATTCAGGCGCTGCGCAACATCCGCACCGAGATGAAAATTTTGCCGAATATCGCAATCGAAATCCTGATTATCGGCAGCGATAGCTCCGCTAACTATCTGCTGCTGCAAAAAAACAGCCGCCTGATTACCGCGCTGGTCAAATGCTCCGGCCTTATCTTTACAAACAAGGAAGAAAAAAGCGGCTCTTGCAAAATAATCGAAGATCTCAAATTGCTTATTCCCATTCCGGACGCGCTGGCCGGCCAGGAAAAAATGCGCCTTGAAAAAGAGCGACAAAAACTGCAAAAGGCTCTGATTTCGCTTGAGGCCAAATGCGCCAATCAAGCTTTTTTGGAAAACGCGCCCGAAGAAATCCGCAAGAAATCGTTTTCTCAACTATCGGACTTGCAAAATCAGCTACGAGAAATCGAAGACAAGCTAAAGCTTTTCTAGTTCCAGCTGTTTAAAAAAGATTTGGCTTTCAGATATTATGACGCCCGACATCAAGAGAAGGCCTAGCAGGTTAGGGAACGCCATGAGCCCATTCATAATATCAGCCAAAGGCCAAACGATATCGATGCTGCCAATCGCGCCCAGAAAGACCACGATAATAAAAAGCGCACGGTAAAATGCCAATATGCGCAGCCCGAATAAAAACTCCATGCATTTTTCGCCATAGTAAGACCAGCCGATTATCGTGGAGAAGCCAAAAAGCAAAAGGCCGATCACCACAATAATCTTGCTGCCCGGAAGAACCGAACCAAAAGCGTGCATAACCAGCTGCGCGCCATTTAACAGGGCGCCGCTTGCGGCACGCTGGCCGACCACTCCGGAAACGCCCAGCACCAAAACGGTAATGGTGCAAATGACAAAACTGGACAAAAAGACGCCCGACATGGAAATCAGCGCCTGCCGGCCGGGAACATCGGTTTTGGCGGCCGCCGAAGCAATCGGCGAACTGCCGAGACCTGCTTCGTTAGAAGAGATGCCTCTGGCAACCCCCATCTGCATAGCCATGAGCACATTGCCGCCGATCAGACCGCCGGCTATGGACTGCTGAGAAAACGCGCCATAAAAAATATCACGAAAGACGCCGGGAATATATTCAATGCGCAAAAGCAAAATGAGCAGCCCCCCCGCAATGTAAATAAGCGCCATCACAGGCACCAGCAGAGCATTGACCCTTCCCAGCCCTTTAATTCCGCCGATCACAATCATGGTCACCAAAACGGCTAAAATTATGCCGGTCCAAATATGGGGAAAGGCAAATAAATCAAAAAGAGCATCCGCGATCGAATGCGACTGGATCAAATTGCCGCCGCCAAAAGCTGCCAAAGCCCCAAATACAGCAAAACTCGCGCCTAAAAAGCGGGATTTAAGTCCTCTTTGAATGTAATACATCGGCCCGCCGGCCATCTGGCCGCGCGCATCTACGCTGCGATACTTAACCGCCAGGATTGCTTCGGCATATTTGGTAACCATGCCGATAAAAGCAACCACCCACATCCAAAAAATAGCGCCATATCCGCCGCCAATCACAGCCGTTGCCATGCCGGCAATACTGCCAATACCAATAGTCGCCGCCAAAGCCATCATGAGCGACTGAAATTGCGAAATATCCCCTTCGGCCTTATCGTCATGTCTGGAAAAAACCAGCTTTAGCGCCATCGGCAAATAGCGCAGCTGCATACCTTTAAGCCTGACTGTCAGATAGAGGCCGACCGCAATCAGCAAATAAATTAAAAAACGGCTCCACAGCAGGCTGTCGCACAGCTGCAAAAATTGGACAAAAGACATTATTTATTTTCCAGTGAGATTATTTTTTCAAAACCGCGGGTTTCATCCGCCACTATCCGGGCCAGGCCAATGATGCCGATCAGGTTCGGAATGGCCATTAGACCATTCATGCTGTTGGCAAAGCTCCAAACAGATTCCAGGCTCAGTACGGCGCCGGGCAGCAACACGGCCAGATAGCAGACCCGGTATGGCAAAATGCTTTTCTCGCCCAGTAAATATTCCACGCACTTTTCGCCATAATAGGCCCATCCTAAAATGGTAGAATAGGCAAACAAAATTAAAGAAATCGTAACAATCAGACTGCCGCCGGGAATCACCATATCAAAGGCTCGCATCGCCAGCACCGAACCGTTAAGCAGCTTGCCGTCCGCCCCGACGCTGCCCAGTACCCCTGTAACAGCGAGCACCAGACCGGTAATTGTACAAACAAT
>CAZCPS010000158.1:0-3119 GCA_964499895.1 uncultured bacterium
ATCCGTAGCCGCCGATGCCGCTTTTGTAAAAACTTCGACCGGTTTCGGCGGCGGGGGAGCTACTATTGAAGATATTATGCTGATGCGTAAGATTGTCCCCGCGGGCTTTGGCGTCAAAGCCAGCGGCGGCATACGCACCGGAGAAATGGCAATCAAAATGATCGAGGCCGGCGCCGATCGGATCGGCACTTCGTCCTCGGTACAAATAATTAAAGGTGGTCTATGAGTTTTGATTCAACTAGAGCTATCGAAAGAAAAAATTATCGCCGCGCATGGGCAATTACCCTTATCGGCTCGCTTTTTTTCTTTTACGGTTTTATTCAGGTAAATATGTTAACGCCGATGGCGTCGGCTTTGCAAAGCTGCTTTATGGCCTCGGCACAAGAGATCGGGCTGCTTTCGGCCTTTTTTTTCTACTCCAATGTGCTTTTTTTACTGCCGGCCGGTTTGATCCTGGACCGTTTTCCGATTAAAAAAGTGATGCTTTTCAATTTGGTGCTGGCTATCATCGGCTCACTTATTTTCGCCAGGTCGAGCTCTTTGCCGATGGCTGCTTTTTCCAGGTTTATATCCGGCATTATGATGTCGTTTGGTCTGATTGCCTGCTTGAAACTGGCCTCTCTTTGGCTGCCTCCGGCCAGGCTGGCGCTAGCCAGCTCTTTGATTGTCACCATCGGCATGTTTGGCGCGGCTGCCGCTCAAACCTCCGTGACTTTTCTAGTCGGCGCTTTTGACTGGCGTTATGCGACTATGTTTATTGCCGGCGCGGGCGGGCTGATTACGGTTATTATCGGATTTTTTGTGAAACAGAGCGCGCCTTCCGCCGTGAGCGCACCCTCTCAAGGAGTCTTTCAAAGTTTGAGAGAGGCTGCAAAAGAGCCTCAAAACTGGCTGTGCGGCACCTTTATCGCGACGATCAATTTGCCGGTAGCTATTTTAGGCGCCCTTTTCGGTGTAACCTATTTGACCTCGACTTATGGCGTTTCGGCCATGCAGGGCGCAACAATTGTTGCCATGCTTTTTACCGGAATGATTTGCGGCTCGCCCTTCTTCGGCTTTATTTCTGACCGCCTTAAAAAACGCAAAATGCTAGTGTTATCCGGCGGAGCGGCTTGTCTTGTTTTAATGTTGATGGTCATGTATTTACCGGGACTTGGTTCCGTAGCGCTCCATTTGCTCTTCTTTGGCGTTGGTTTTACCAGTGCTTGTCAGGTGCTGGGTTATCCGATGATTGCCGAAGCGAACCCGCCGGCCAATACCGGCACGGCGCTTAGCCTGGCCGCCATTTTGATCATGGGCGGCGGCTATGGCCTGGGTTTGCCCTTTGTCGGCTATTTGCTGGATATGAATTGGGGTTCTGCGGCTGCGGCTTATCAGCATGCCTTTTTAAGTATTCCGATTGGCATCGCTATCGGACTTGTTGCCGCCATTTTTGCTAAGGACCCGTAAGGAAATAAATACCACATTTCAGCTGCGCCAAAGCCCCGGGCTTGATCGATCGTAAGCTGCCCTATATTTCTAATATTAGGTAGCTTACGATCGGTCAATCGCGGGAGCTTTCGCGCTCCCTGAAATGGGCAGTTATTTCCTTACGGGCCCTAAAGAGCGCAAAGCCTGACTATAACTGATATACCGCCACATTTATGCGGCGGTATATTTTGTTTTCCACAAAACACATGCCCGCTTTTTTGGCTACCATTATCGAAGCTTGGTTTCTAAGATCTATGAGCGCGATAATTGGCGTTGCGGGAAGTTTTTGTTTAATATAGGCCAGAGCGGCTTTGATGCTTTCCGTAGCATAGCCTTTATTCCAATACTTTGAAAAAAAGCGATAGCCTAAGTCGGTAAGTAGCCCGTCCTCTTCTTCCGTTTGCCAAAGACCGATGAAGCCGATCCGGCGGCCGGTCTCTTTGCAAATAACGGAGCAACCGCCGAAACCGGTCTTTTTTTCATTGGCCAGCATGCTTTCAATCAGCTTTTTGGTCTCTTCACGCGAATAAAGGCCTTTTAGCGAATATTTCATGACAAGCGGATCGGAAAGCAGTTTATGCATCATCGATAAATCATCCATGCCAAGGCGGCGCAAATAGAGCCTCGGGGTTTCTGCCAGACAGTCTTTATTCTTCATTTCGGCGCGGCCGATTTTGCCATGGCAGGCTTTGCCTGGTTGCTCATATGAATCACTTTTGTTTTGCGTTTTTGCTTTTTCTCAATTTCCGCCATCCGCATGATGGTCGGGATCACGCTGTCGGGCGTTAGCGAAATCGAATCAATATCGCAGCTTGATAAAAACTCGGCAAAGTCGGCATGGTCGCTCGGACCCTGCCCGCAGATGCCTACTTTACAATGCTTTTTATGCGCGACATGAATGACTTCTTCAATCATTTTTTTAACGGCCATGTTGCGCTCGTCAAAGAGGCCGGCGAGTTCGGCCGAGTCGCGGTCGACGCCTAAAATCAGCTGCGTTAAATCATTCGAGCCGATTGAGAAACCATCAAACCGGTCGGCAAATTCCGCGGCCAGAATCACATTGGAGGGAATCTCGCACATTACGAAGATCTGCAAGCCTTTTTGTTTGCGTTTGAGGCCGTTTTTGGCTAGTTCAGCCAGCACCTTGTCCGCTTCCTCAAGCGTGCGGCAGAAAGGGATCATGATGATGATGTTATTTAAGCCGATGGTCTCTCTGGCGCGCTTGATCGCTTCACACTCCAGCGCGAAGCCCTCTCTGTACTTGTCATTGTAATAACGGGAAGCGCCGCGAAAGCCGAGCATCGGATTTTCCTCTTTTGGCTCAAACTCTTTTCCGCCGATGAGGTTGGCATATTCGTTGGTCTTAAAATCGCTCATTCTGACGATCACCGGTTCGGGATATTGCGAAGCGGCGATTTTACTGATGCTGCGCGAGAGGTGTTCTACGAAATATTCTTTTTTATCGCTAAAACCCTCTGTCAGCTTGGCGATTTGGTCTTTGGCTTTATGGTCTTTAAGCGTCTTGTAATGCACCAGCGCCATCGGATGGATCTGGATAATGTTGTTAATAATAAATTCCATGCGGGCCAGGCCAATTCCGGAAGAGGGCAGCCGCCACCAATGAAATGCGCCGTCGGGCGCCGCGATGT
>CAZCPS010000159.1:0-3094 GCA_964499895.1 uncultured bacterium
CGGATCCACTATTTCTCGAATCAGTTTACTTGCTTTTTGAAATGCAACTATAGACATAAAAACTCCTAAATGTTTAAATACTTTTTCTATACTTATAATAACAAATAATAATTAATTTTAATAACAATAATTGTAATTTTTTCTTACAGTATTATAAAAGAATAATTAACAACATCTTAGGTAAAAAAAGAAACAAAAGCGCAATTATCAGACATTAAGCTCTGACGAAAGCGTCGACGCCTTCGGCGATTCCTTTGGCCAATTTATCCAGATAGTCATCGCGCCGGATTCTGGCCAGTTCAGCTTTATTGGTTACAAAGCCGCCCTCGAAAAGCACGGAAGGCATTCTGGTATCCCGAATTACGCACCAACTGCCCTTTTTTACACCGCGGGTTGCGGCCTGCGACCGAAAAATAACCCGCGCCAGAATCATTTCCGCCAGCTTCCTCGAGGCAGTATTACGCGCCGGGTTTTTGTCCATGTCGCTATAAAAAATCTCCACTCCATGCACATCTTTATTGGCGCATGAGTTGAAGTGCAAACTGACAAAAACCTCGGAGTTAGATTTATTGGCAATATAAACCCGTCTTTTTAAGGGAATAAAAACATCTTTGGTACGCGTCATGACGACCCGATAGCCCAGATGCTCCAGATATTTTTTAGCTTTAAGAGCAATTTTAAGATTAAAGCGTTTTTCTTCAACCTTGGGAAATTTCAGTTTGGTGCCAATATCCGGACCGCCGTGGCCGGCATCCAGCACGATCAGAGGCTTTAAGGCGGCAGTTGTTCCGGAATAGGGAGCCGCCCCCATTTTAGCCTTGACTGCCGAACAGGAGCTCATCATCACTATCAATAAAAACAGACTGAGCCTGCCGGCTTTTTTAAACATAAGACAACACCTCTCTTGCCACTTTCCGGTCATCAAACAATTCTGTCCTGCCGGAAAATTCCATGTTGGTTTCATGGCCCTTACCCGCAATTAGTACTATATCCCCTTCAGTGGCGCGGGAAATGGCCATTTCGATGGCCGTCTTCCGGCATATGCTAACCAGATACTTGCCCCGGTCGCTAAAGCCCTGCGCGATTTCCGCTATAATACTTTCAGGCGGCTCGCTGCGAGAATTATCGGCAGTCAGCACCGACAAATCGGCATATTTTTCAGCGATTCCTCCCATCAATTTACGCTTGCCGCGATCCCGATTGCCGCCGCAGCCAAAAACCAGAATAATCCTTCCTTTATTGATTTCTTTCAAGGTCAAAAGCACATTTTCAAGCGCGCCGGGCGTATGGGCGAAATCAACAAAAAGAGCAATTCCCCTAACATTTTCTATCTTTTCAAGTCGTCCGGCAGCTCCATTGAATGCCCCGGCCTTTTGCAAAATATCTTCCATTTTAAGGCCATAGGCCAAAGCCGCCGACGAAGCCGCTAAAAGATTATAGACATTAAACCGGCCGATAAGCGGGCTTGACGCCTTAAAAACCTCGTCCTTATAGACAACTTCAAAAAATGTGCCGCTATCGGTTAAACAAATATTTTGCGCCCTAAGGTCTGAGGGGCAGTCTATGCCATAGGTAAAAATCCGGGCTACGGTGTGAGCTTTGATATTATCGGCTCTATCGCTATCGTTATTAATGATCGCAACGCTCTCTTTTGAGAGACTCGTAAAAAGTTTGCGTTTGGATAGAAAGTAATTTTCCATATCGCCGTGGTAATCCAAATGATCCTGGCTCAGATTGGTGAAAATCGCCGCTTTAAAGTCAACGAAGGCCACCCGATTTTGCGCCAAAGCGTGCGAAGTGACTTCCATGACCACCGATTTCTGCTGCGACTGCGCCATCTCCCGCAAATACTTTTGCAATAAAACACATTCAGGCGTAGTGCGCTTGGCAGCCATGCGATTTTGCCCTACAATATATTCATTAGTGCCGATCATCCCGCATTCACCTAAAAAATGGCGGATTAAATAGGCCGTCGTAGTCTTGCCATTGGTGCCGGTAATGCCAACCGTAAATAATTCTTTGGCGGGATAACGATAATAACGGGCAGCGATTTGCGCCTCGATTTCCCGAGGATGCTCATGAATAATCTGCACCGTTTTCCCTAAAAAGGGATCGTAAAAATCAGTCAGCACAGCCGCGGCGCCGTCAAGAACCGCTTGCGGAATAAAGAGCGAGGCATCAAAATTTTGCCCCTTTTTTGCAATAAAAAGATTACCCGGCACGACAAGGCGCGAATCAGAGCAAATGCCGGTGATCTCAACTTCTTTAGACCCACGGACTTCTTTAACTTCAATACCCGCCAGCAATTGTTTTAACTTCATATTATTTCACCTGCTTTCTACGCCGGCAGCTATTCGCCGTTCCAGCTAATATAGAGTTCTCTTAAAGCCTTAACTTCGGCCATCCAATCGGCTTTAGCCGGGTTGCGACGCGGGTCTCCAAAAGGATACCCGAAAGGATCATCCGGAGCAACCCCTAAATATTGCAATGAGCGGCTGCCGATTTCCTTGAATATGGGCGACGCGCATACGCCGCCAAGGTAGTGTTTGCCGATGCCGGGAATAAATTTATGTTCAGGCTCGTCCAGTACCACCAAAATTAAAACGCGCGGTTTGTTAGCCGGCGCGAAACCGAGAAATGAAGAGATAAATTTCGTTTTGGAATATTTGCCATTGATAATTTTTTCCGAAGAGCCCGACTTGCCGCCCTCCGAATATCCCATAATATCGCCCAGTCTGGCCGAACCCCATAATTTAGTAGTAAACTTCATGGCTCGCAAAAGGCGCAAGGAGACGGCTTCGCTGATCACTCTCCGGCCGGGCTTTCGCTTGGTATTATCTAAAAGAACCTGATCGTTTTTAATGATTTTCCTAACCAGAGTCGGTTTGACCTCGTAGCCGCCATTGGTCACAATAGCCATAGCTTTTAACATTTGCAAGCCTGAGACCAAAACATTATGGCCAATAGCCAAAGTATAAGGTGTAGACAAAGACCATTCCAGCGCGCCGTTAGGATGCACTCGGCCGGGAGTGGGCACCATGCCCGGCGTCTCGGAGGGCAGCTCAATGCCGGTCTTTTTACCAAAGCTAAACAT
>CAZCPS010000160.1:0-3074 GCA_964499895.1 uncultured bacterium
TTGCGGCGCCTATCAAAATGGCCTTCTTGTGTTTTTTCACAAACTTTTTGGTATGACACTCTCTTTTTATTGTCAGTATATCAGTAAATATGTTTTTAGTGAACTTTTATTCTTTTTACAGTTAAGGATGGGGGACACTTGTGGGATAGCAATACCCTAAAACTATCAAATTTTCTCAACAGTTATCAGTAAATACTTTAGCTCAAGCATCTTGTTCTAAGGTTGATAGGGGTTGAAGAGGGGGCGTGTATGGTTGAATTCCCTCTGAATGTAAATCCCTGCGTCCATGTTTTCGGCAGCCTTTTTTAAAGAGATCTTTTTCATTGCCAGCAACTTCATTATAGCTAAACAATCTGCTTCTTTTACTGTCATTTTTAGCTCTGTCTCCAGGTCCAAAGCCTTTCGGCAAATGCGACATTTTTCCTTATCCTCTGCATTACAGAAGATTCTTCTGGATGTTTTTTTGCAAACGCCTAAAATGTTTACCTTATTCAAGGGAGGCGTGTTGATGGCTGTGATTTTATACGCGAAAAGACCAGACAGTGTTGAACGTTTTTTGATAGCAGTTAGTCAGACTTTCAATTCTTTTAATATTTATCAGCAACAGGTAATTCTCAAACAGTTGCAGGCGGTGGCGGATGGATATGATTCTGCGCGGCCGCCGATTTTGTTGCCGGGAGGCCGTAAAATAGAATGCAAAGATGAAAGTCCCCATGCGATACAGATGCGCCAGGAGGCCGTGCAATTACTGGAAGCGTGTAAAAAAGAGCATGCGATAAATTGCCAGCAAACAAAACGTCAAGATCTTTATGAAACCGGTTTTAATGCGAATATGGCAAAGCGAGATCAAGTCTTGCTTTCCTGGAATACTACTTTGCTGCCTTCGGAAAAAAAAGTTTTACTAGAACAGCTAAACCAAAATTTGCAGTATGCAATATCATTAGAAAATATCTCGGGGATTATTACTGATTGCCGCAATAGTGTATACTCAGACATGCCTGAAATTGTTTTTCATTCCATGGCGACTTTAAAGCATATTGTTTGCAGGTACGATTTACCACCTGAGCAAAAGAAGGAAGTCGTGGATGTTTTTAGATTTGTCTTGAAGAATAGGCTGACAGGCGAGGTGAAAATGATTGCGCAAGAAGGCCTGACCCTTCTCGGAGAGGTTTCACGTTTACAATCAATTTGTGTTTTTTTGAAGTATATATTTGGATTAGGAGCAAGCAATGGCCATACCTGACCCTCTGTCAAGAGATATCAGTTGCCGGTTTAGTGATAGAAAGTCGTTGCCTAGTGTGACGAAGCAGTTGAACGGATTGAGCTGTATAAGTGATGAAGAGCTGCAAAGAGTGGACAATGTGATCAAGCAGGCCATTATTTATCGCCTGGCGGATGTGATTGATCATCCCATAAATTATGGCACTTGGGCTCAGTATTTCGGCAGTTGGTGGTATAAGAGCAAAAGTGCCCTTTGTGTGGTGCAGCAGAGTGCCAAAGTGCAAATGCAACGAATCAGCAAGCTGTTTACCTATTTGCATCCTTCTAAAACTGATATTGATACCTGGCTTAAAAATGTTAAAGAGACGTCTGACCCTAAGATGCGGATAGTGATTTTCTGGCAAGTGGGGGGATGGAACCTGGAAAATACTGATCGGGAACGGCTCAATCTGATAATCTCAGTGCTTTCTACTGCGATATTGCGAGAAGTTCCCCCCATTGCCTTTGCATCAATTTTTAATTTGCGCCGAATGATCGAGTCGAGATGGACTTCTTTGGAACTTGACAAGATACTAACAGATCTTTTTCGGAAAGTATTGTCAGCAAGCAAGGATGAGGATGTTCGCCAGGAAGCACTGGAAGGATTGGGCAGTCTGGGATATGGAAAGACAAGAGAAAGGTTGAAGGCGAAACTGCGGCGTGAACCTGAGTTGCAGGCTATAGCGGAAAAATTAACACCGCTGGCAATCAATCTGGCCCAAGGTTTGGCGAACACTCTCGCCTCGGCGATCATAGAGTCAGCCAAACCGGCGGCCACCGCTGAAGAGAAACCCAAACAACCCGATAGTTCGAAGAAAACCTCGCCCCAGCCGGCCGCTTCTGCTGCCAGCCGCTCCAGCGGAGGAACATGCCAAATATTATAATTTCGGTTTTTATGAAAATTACGCAATTTTCACGCGCTAGACTGCAGCAAATGGGCATAAGCAGCTCTGAGATTTTTGGATTTTTACTATGTTAAAGCCTTATACAATGCATCTCAAAATTGCTATTAAAGATTGTGAGTATGTTTTGGGCACCTTAAGTTTTAATTTAGAAAAAGCGGAATTAAGCTATCACATCCACTTTCCGTTAGGGACGCCGCCTAAACAACTGGATGTGGATTCCAATGTAGTGACGGATAGGATTGATCATATTACTTGGCACGAAAAAGTTGTTCATCTTAAGGCTGGTTCTAAAAGACATTCTAAAATAATTGGGCAAATTCCTATGCCGGGAGGAAGCTTTATTCCTACTGAAAAATTGGTTAAGCCAATTTTGGTGGAGGGGTTCTTTTTAAAAAATTCTGATTGTCCGCTTGTACAATTAAATTCTTCTTTTCCAGATTGGAAAGGTAGTGAAGAATCTTTAATAACCTCTTTTGAGGAGAAGATTGATTTTAGCTTGGTTTTAATGTTGGCGCCGGAAAGCTGTCCGACTAATCATATTTTTTTAACATCCAAAATTTCGGCAATAAATAATGTTGAGCGCGAACTCTTTTATATCAGAGCGCCAGGGCATGACTTAGGGCGCATGCAAGGTGTGGCGAAAGGTTGGGATTTGATAGTTTTTACAACTCCTTTTGTTAGGGAGACTGACCAAAAGTCATTATATAAAGTAAAGGGGCCCATTCGCCTGCCTGACTATACTAAGCCAATAGATTCGCTTTATTCAATTTTAGAAAAGGCGCAAGCTAACCCACTGCTATCTGAAGAAGCTCTTGAACAGAAGACATGACGCAATCCCCTCGCTTTAGCCATGTGGTCAGAGCTATTCTCGATGAAGAATTTTCCTATGGAAAATTTTCACCGGGAAAT
>CAZCPS010000161.1:0-3062 GCA_964499895.1 uncultured bacterium
CCAGGCAGCCTACCAGACCACAAACATGCCCTTGAAACGAGGCAAAGGGAGCCTCATTTCGAGGCCTTTACCTCAATTTTATGAGCACTTGCCAAAACACATAGGGAATACAAATACATACGCCATAATGCGTTCATTTACAAGCTATTAAAGCTCATTTTTCGAAATAATGAAATAAACTCACGCTAGAGATTACACCCAAAAACATTCGTTTAAGGAAACGGTCGCTTTTAGAAAACGACCGCAAGAGAGAGTCTCGCAAATCCGGCTTGTCTTGATCAATACTACCGGACTTGCGATCGGTGCGCTGCGAGAGCTTTGACACCGACTCTGTGTAATGAAGTATGAGAAACAACACTTGTTGCATAGATAGCTTTCGGTAGTTGGAAAAAGAAAAAAGCTATCAGATTATTTTCCTAACTTTTTAAATCGAGTTTTAAACCCAGAAAGGAAATGCCTTCAAAGAGCTTTAATTCTTCCAGCCCTTTTTTAGTAATTGCAAAATGAGCTGCCCCTGGAGACGAGAGCAAACGATTCCAGTTATCATGGATATATAATACAATTGCTTCCGGATTATCGATCCATTGACCGTCTATTTTTTTAGCCTCAATTATTCCTTCCTTTAAAAAAATTTCCAAGAGAAACAGGACAATTCTTTTAATCTCCGAAGGATCTTCTCCATATGAAAACTCTTCCACAATACTGTTTATCTTTGCCAGATCAACAGATCCTGTTTTATCTTGAGATAATAGAGCCAGTTTGACATTTAGATAAGCTGATTTAACTCGAGTCTTTTGCAAGATTATCTGCTCTGAATCCGCATCATGATCCTGCAAGCAGGCAATGCTGTTTAATAGCTCAAATTCCTCTTTACCCTTTTTCGTATTAATAAAATAAACAGTCTCATGCGGCATAAGAGAGCGGTTGAAAGCCTCCCATTTTTGCTTTATACGCTCTGTCAATTCATGTGGAGTCCCCTCCCAAAGCTGAAAATCTTCGTCCAAACCTTCTCCGACTTGGACAACGCCCTCTGTTAAGAAAATCTCAGCTAATTCTAAAGTCGCTTGTTGTACTTTACATAAATCGTTCGTATTTAAATCTTCTGAGACGGCCCCGTATATAGTATTCAAATCCGTATAATCCTCAAGACAAAAAGCCAAAAAATATAATTTTACATCTAAATAAATAGTCTTCATCCAAACTCAGTCCTTAAATTTAAGTTTTACTTTTCTCTTATCAGGCCACACAACATCAATAGTCGGCGGTCCGGATGTAGAAATCTTCCTGTACCCAACACGAGTGCCATCAGCTAGCGTATATATTTTAATCTTCTCATTTTGAAAGTAAAATTCTGCATCTTTAATGAGTTTTTGAAAACATTGTTCCGCTGTTTCATGATTGCCTTTAAATATTCTTACAGTACTTTTAGTTCCCTCTAACCCGATCCAACTTCCGTCCGGTTTAATAATTGCCAAAATATCTTTCTCGGTCGCAATCGACTTTAGCTCGCCGGCACGGAACATAGCGCGTTGCAAAGTCAGTTCTTCCTGCGCCATGCTCCCGGATCGCGCTGCTACTTTACCGAAATAGTCTTTACCGGGCGGAGGCAGGATGGCAAGTGTTCTTTGAGCACAGGATGGCAAGGATTGTTGCGCTTCATAAACAGCGGCTTTATATTCCGGAGTAAATTCTCCTGCCATTTGCGTATCAAAAACTTCATCAATCACACCATGTCCATCTGCTGTGATTTTTTTAAAATTTTCTGCGGGATTCGTTTGCACAAGAGAAGTATTATCCTGTTTTCCCAAAACCGACACGGCCATTTGCATAATCTCCGGTATCGGCGCAATACAATCCGACAAATAGTCAAATGACTCATGCGATATTTGCGATAGAAAACTTCGTCCGATGTCGCTGCATAAATATTCATCAGATAGACCTGTGCCAAAAGCTTCGTCAATTGTTTTGTGGCCTTCAACAAGCGTATTTTTGATTACCTCCAATTGCCGCGCGCGATGCGCTTTAATCCTCTCCAAAAGATCCTCGCGGCCGGGCATTTCTTCCGGCAGCCGGTTTGCTATCGCAAGGAAAATATCATCCTGAATTACCATTAGATCGGCAACAGCACCCAGTCCGCTAAGTGCTATGTGGACAGTCTGTGACGCCAGCTCCACTGCATTCTCTTTTATGGTTGACCCTGGCGCTTCATCAAGAGCTTGCGCATCTGACAAGGAAGCTTCTACTTGATCCTCTATGAGTGGATCGCAAACTGTTGACAGAGGTTGCCGTTCTATTTTGGGAGAATCATGCTCAACCGCCGCTGCGACCGCCCCGATCGCACCGGCTGCCGCCGCAGCGCTTGAATATGCTATTACTGCACATACCACAACAGTGGCCGCTACTGCTATTGCGGCGCCTATCAAAATGGCCTTCTTGTGTTTTTTCACAAACTTTTTGGTATGGTTCCACTGCTTGCCGGTCCAGCTTTTGCAAAGCACCATCTCCGCCTGACCATAGGAAATTGCCGGTAGAATCAGACAGCCTTCCTTTGACATAGTACTAATTTGGCGATAAGGATCAAGATCAAGATTAAGCAATTGATCGATATCATTTTGCAGATCTTCCTGACCGGGTAATATACCCCCTTCAGCAAAACGCGTCAAAAGAGCGTTGATTTCTTCCAGATCTTTAATATCACATCTTTTTTCCAACTGCCCTGTTTCAATATCTTCGATCAGCAAAAGCAAATCATCATAGGTCAAAAGCTGTTCGCAGACCGATATTTTAGAATGGGATGGAGTTTCATTTATAAATACCACTCCCGACGGCAGCAGCATGGCCGGAAGCGCAAGAAAAAAGAGCAGATGAGTAAATAGCCTATTTAGTTGCATAGATAGCCTCCGGCAGTTAGAAAAAGAAAAAAGCTATCAGATTATTTTTTATTTTACTAACTTTTTAAATCGAGTTTTAAACCCAGAAAGGAAATACCTTCAAAGAGCTTTAATTCGTACGTCCTTAAAAAGTCATGGCGTAATTCATGAATTTTTAGCCTGATGGTCCTG
>CAZCPS010000162.1:0-3062 GCA_964499895.1 uncultured bacterium
GTTATTGTACACAAAAGCGGGATCACCGAGATAGGAAAGGACTATTATTCCAAAAAGATAAGTAAGCAGCCATAGATTTCTTTTAAGCTCGTAGTTATGAGCCTTAATGAAGAAAAAGGCCAAAAATCCTGTGAGCATCAGCAATAGGCCGATAAGCGTCCAGGGCCAAGAGGCCCAGTAGATCACGAAGGTGCACATAATAAAACCGAGCAGAGTTACCGGTTTGTGCCAGCGTATTCTAAAAGGACGAGGATCATGCGGCCGGATCTTGCGCATGATCGGCACGCTCAACACAGCCGCGGCATAGGGCACTACCGCCGTGATGGAAGCGATCAGAGCAAGCGATGGAAAGTTCGGAATGGCGACCAATATCACCGTCGTTAAAAACGAGGTGAAGACCAGAGACTCTACCGGCGTACCGAAGTGTTTATTGACCTTGCTCATGTTAGACCAGAACAGATTATCGGTTGCCATTGCAAACGGCAGGCGACCTTGCACCAGCACCCAGCTGCCGGCGCTGCCGCAAGTAGCAATGATCGCGCCGACCGTGGCAATTGTCGCCAGCCACCCCAGCCCCATCGCTTTCGCGGCGGCCGAGAGCGGATAGTCCAACGACGCAAGCCCCTTCCAGTTTCCGAAGGTCAATTTAAGCGCCTGCCAGTCCAAAAGGCCGGTAAAAGCAAACGCGATAAACAGATAGACAAAGATGGCGATTAAAATGGCCAGCATCATCGCGCGAGGAATGGTTTTACCCGGGGATTTGACCTCTTCGGCGGGTACGACGATCGACTCAAACCCGGTATAACTCCAAAAAAAGAGTGGAATGGAAAGCGCCATGCCGGCATAGCCAAATGGCATAAAATCGACAAAATTCTTACCCTTAAAGAAAAAGAGCGCGGCCAAACCAAAAAGCATCAGCGGCAAGAGGCGCCCAATTGTTGTTATCACACTATAAAAACCGCCCCACTTGACGCCAAGAATGTTGATAAAGGTCAAAATCCATAAGATTAAAATAGCAATGGTGATGCCGGTCGGCGTCAACGACTGGTTCTCGACCAGTCCCGGAAAATAAAAACCCAGATATACCACAAAAATATCGATGATGGCAGCCGTGCCGATGAACAAATAGATAAAATAACCCCACCCCATTAAAAAACCGGCCGAGTTGCCCATTGAAAGCCGCGGCAAGGCATACGGGCCGCCTGTCATCGGAAAAGCCGCGCCCAGTTCGGCATAGGCGAGTCCTAACAAAATGGTGATCATGCCCGCGAGCAAAATGCCGATCAAAAACGAGGGTCCCGCGACGGAAGCCATCACAGCCGGCAGCGCGAAAATGCCGGAACCAATAATGCCGCTTACCCCCAAAGCCGTAAGAGAGATCAGGCCAAGTTCTTTTTTCAAGCTTTTTACAAACACCTTAGTTGCTCCTATTTGATTTTGCGGACAATGGGAAAGGTCCGGCCTTTACTAAATGCTTTCTTGGTCACCCGAATGCAAGGCGGACCTTGCCGGCGTTTGTATTCCGCCAGATGAATTTTACAGATTAGATCTTCAACCAGTTCAAGGCTAAAGCCCCTTTTTTTAATGATCTCTTTTGCCGTCAGATGTTCTTCGACATAATCTTCGAGAACGGCGTCGATTACGGCATAAGGCGGCAAATCATCCTGATCCTTCTGATTTTCTTTTAGTTCGGCAGAAGGAGCCCTCTCTATAATACCTTTCGGAATGATCTTTTTCTGACGGTTGATATATGCGGCCAGTTCATAAACCCTGGTTTTGCATACATCGGAGAGCACACCCAGCCCGCCGCACATGTCGCCATATAAAGTACTGTAACCAATAGCCACTTCGCTCTTGTTGGCGGCCGAAAGCACGATATAGCCAAGTTTGTTGGAAAACGCCATCAAGATAAGTCCGCGCACCCTGGCCTGAATATTTTGTTCGGCGACGCCAAAAGGTTTTTTCAAAAATGAAGGCTCTAGCAAATCAAGAAAGTGCTGATAGCTTTGATCGATCGAAATAGTTTGCAGTTCGACCCCTAAATTTTTGCAAAGCAGCGCGGCATCGGCAAGTCCGCGCGGATCGGTATAGCGCGAAGGCATGGTCACGGCCAGCAGATTTTTAGGCTGTAGCGCCGCCGCGGCAATGGATAGCGTTACGGCGGAGTCGATGCCGCCGGAGAGGCCCAAACAGGCTTTTGTAAAACCCTGTTTGGCAAAATAGTCACGCAACCCCAAAAGAAGCGCATCAAATAGATCGGCAATCGGCATTGGCGCTGCTGGCTCTATGCCGCTATGGGTTGAATCTACGAACAAAAGATCTTTAGCAAAGCCGCAAGCCTGCGCTATCTGCTTTCCCTCTGCATCAAAAAAAGAGCTATGTCCATCAAAGACCAGTTCGTCCGCTCCGCCGACCAGGTTGCAAAAAGCCAGCGGACATTGCAAAGTTTTAATGGCCGCCCGCAAAACCAGATCGCGCGTAGGCATCATCTGATAATAATAAGGCGAAGCCGACAGGTTCAGCACCAGATCGGGGCTAAGGCGCGCCATTTCGCTGACCGGATCTTTTTTATAGTCGGTATGCGAGAGCACGCCGGCATGCTGCCAAATATCTTCGCAAATTAAAATGCCGATCTTTTGGCCTTTGAAATCGAAGAGCTGCTGCTTTTCGGCGGGATCAAAATAGCGCCGCTCGTCAAACACATCGTATGTGGGCAGCAAAAATTTATCCTGAAAGCCCAGCAGCTTACCATCATGGAGAACGGCCGCCGTATTATAAAGTTTCTTTTCACCGGTTCCCCGCCGAATCGTACCCACAACTACAAATAGATCCTGGGTTGCGGCCATGATTTCCGGCAGGCATTTTTCGGCTTCGTCGATAAAATCGGCAAAAAACAAAAGATCCTGCGGCGGATAGCCGCACAATACGAGTTCGGGAAACAGAACGATCTGCGCCTGCATTTTGCGCGCCTCATGCAGCGCAGCGATAATCTGGGCAGTATTGCCCGGCAAGTCGCCGATAAAAGGATTAATCTGGGCAAGTAAAATTCGCATAATAAAAAA
>CAZCPS010000163.1:0-3055 GCA_964499895.1 uncultured bacterium
TTATGGCTCCTGTAATAGAGCGGGAAAAAGCGGCAGAAGGCCATGCTCTTTGCTGCCTTCATCGGCGTCTGGATGGCATCAAGGCCCAAATGGATGCTGCTGAGGATGGGCTTTTTGATGAATCCTTATTGGCTCAATGGAATGATGTAAAATTGGCCATTGACATGGAAGAACAAAAGATTATTTCTTCTGTTATCAATGAAGAGATTGCAGGTGAGCTTATAAAGATGGGCTTGCTTGTAGACTTTTCGAACTAAGGACCCGTAAGGAAATAAACGCTCATTTCAAGAAGCGCGAAAGCACCCGTGATTGATCGATCGTAAGCTACCTAATATTAGAAATATAGGGTCTTTTTACGATCGATCAAGCTTGGGGGCTTTGGCGCTTCTTGAAATGTGGTAGTTATTTCCTTACGGACCCTAAAGATCTGTGAATCTAAAATATTAGCCATAGTCTTAAAAAAAAATTGCTTTTAAACTGGACTGACAGTGGTGTTAATGGAAAAACAAATGCAAGAAGGCTTATTGCCGCATCCGGCCAGAGTGGAAGTTTCTCTTGGACAGTTAAGGTCAAATATTTATGAGCTGCGCAAGTTGATCGGTAAAAGTCTTTACTGCTTACCCCTGAAAGCTAACGCTTATGGACATGGGTTGTGCAAAATTGGACTGGAAGCGCAAAAAGCGGGAGTTGATTATTTGGCAGTTGCTCATGTAAATGAGGGCGTAAGCTTAAGAAAAGCCGGCGTTCTTCTTCCCATTTTAGTTTTGGGAGCATTTTGTTTAGAAGATGTAGCTCCTGTTTCGGATTACAAACTTGAGCTTACCATTGCTTCAAGTTATCAGGCAAAATGGCTGGAAAAGCGTCTTAATGGCAAAAAATGTCGGGTGCATCTAAAAGTGGATACCGGAATGCGACGCCTTGGCGTTTTGCCAAGGGAAGCCAAAACTTTGTTTTCTTATCTTGAAAACTCAGGCTCTTTTGATGTGGTTGGCATTTATTCTCATTTTGCAAGAGCTAATAATGCCGGTGATTCCTTTACCGAAAAGCAAATCGCTTCGTTTAAACGGCTGCGCTCCGATCCTGTATTTATGAAAAAAAAACTGATTTGGCATATCTGTAATTCAGGGGGAACGCTTTTTTTTCCGCAGGCGCATTTTGACATGGTGCGGCCGGGCCTGTTTACTTTTGGCTGTCTGCCCCGGCATTGTGAAAAAAAACTTCTAAAGGTTGCTCCCTGTCTGTCTTTAAAAGCTCAGGTGGCTCATTCTAAAATTGTTTCAAAGGGATGCGGCGTTAGTTATGAGCATTCTTTTGTTACTTTAAAAAAATCACGGATAGTAACTATTCCGATAGGTTATGGCGATGGCTTTTTGCGTTTTCTTTCCAATAAGGGAAAGGTGCTTTTGCAAAACAGATTCTGTCCGATCGTCGGCAATATTTGTATGGATCAATTTATGGTTGACGCAGGAGCGCTGCGAGTTGAGATGGGTGAAGAAGCTGTGTTAATCGGCCGCCAGGGCGGCCTGGAAATTTCCGCCCGGGAAATAGCTGATTCTCTGGGCACCATTCCCTATGAGGTTTTGTGTCTTTTGAATGAGCGCATTCCTCGAATATATACCGACTGAAAATATGATGTTTTTCTCAATCAATAAAGCTTCGTTTGCGTCGTCGTCTTTCAAAGAAATATTTATCTTTACATTGAGCCGGAGAGTAATTGGGCAGTTCTTTGGTAATAGCTTCCCATGAAGCGTTTAAGTCGGTTTTCATGTGCCAAAGTTTTTTAGTAGCCTCTTTTGTCCAGTAGTTTTTACGCTGAGGTTGAAAGCCCGGCTCTTTTTTCAACAGTTTATAGTGGGAGTTAAGTTGTTGGGCTGTAAATCTTGGAAAAAAGGGAGCTATTTTAGTCCATCTTCTGTCATATTCTTTTGCCAGCTGCATTAATTTAGCCTCTTCTTCTTCCGTCCAATTGATTAAGCGTTTTTTTTGCGTGCTGTAAGGCTCAAACTGGTAACGGTAGCGTGACCGGCATTCGCCTTGAGTGTGACCGGGTAAAAAAGCTGCTACTTTCTGCCAGTTGTGACGGTGTTCTTGTACCAGCAGCTTAAGGCTTTCATCTTCTTTGTCGGTCCATTTAGTAAAACGCCTGCCCTGATTTAATCCCGGTTTTGTTAGAAAATCGTAACGGTGTTTGCATTGCGAGGGGTCAAAATGCTCAAAACGCAAGGAGATGGTACGCCAGGCGTTTTGAGTTCTGATAGCAAGATTTAACAGTTTTCGATCATTTTCCCGGTTCCATAGTCTGGCCGGAAATCTGTTGATTTTAGTTATTTTTACAAGGCCCGGCTTTAAATCATAATGCCAGCGGATTAAGCAGCCGGTCATGTCATGATTGTCAAACAGGTCTTCGATCTTTTCTAGCGATCGTTCCTGTTCCGGATGCGCCAGCACCCATTCCATAAGTTTTTCATCTTCTTCTTCAGTCCAGGTTTCTTTAGCTTCGTCTATTACCCATTCGATAAGCTTTTCATTGTCACTATCCAATTCTTCTTTTTGTAAAGGAGAGACAGGTCTTTGCATTAAAGGGACAAGAGGTCCCAGTAATACCGTCGTAGCTGCCCTGTCGCATTTTTTTGTTGAAGGAGAAAATTCTTCGTCGATTTCCTGACTGCTTGTTGAACCGCTAAAAGACTCTACTCTTGCTATCATTTTATTTTTCTCCTTTTTTATCGATTACTGGATTGCACATTTTAGGTCCTTGTTGCTTTTTTTAGGTTGTATACCCAAACCACTTCAAGATTTGGTTTTGGGCAATTTCAAAGCTGTCGCAATTCGTCGATCTTAACCGGCTTAATATTAATAATATTGAGCCGGTTAAGATCGGCAAATTTCGTTGCTTTGAAGCAGCCGAAAATCCAAAGCTTGAAGCGGATTGGGTATATCAAAGGGGGGCGATACTGAGCCGGAATGCTGTCTTCTATCATTTCGGGGTCGTAGCACAGGGCTGCTTTGCATACTTTGGAAGTTTTTCGGTGCGCGGGAATATATTTTAGCGCAA
>CAZCPS010000164.1:0-3022 GCA_964499895.1 uncultured bacterium
GTTTTTTGAGGGATGACAAGGGACGGATTATGACAGAAAGGACACCTGAAAGGACAGCCGATGGTAAAAAGCGTGGCCGCTATTTTACCGGGGTAGTCGATCAGTGAGAGTTTCTGAATGCCGCCGATTTTCATAGAGTAGCCGTCTTCTCTTCTTGCAGTTTATAGGCTTTTCGCATGCTGAACTCGGCCTGCTTGCCGGCATTCCACTGTTCGACCGGGCGTAGATAGCCGACAACGCGGGAATAGATTTCGCATTTTTGCGTGCAGACCGGACATTCCGGCTGTTCGCCGGCCAGATAGCCATGTTCAGGGCATATGCTGAAAGTTGGCGTAAGCGAAATATATGGCAAAGCATAGGTTTCGCAAATCTTTCTGATCAGATTTTTGACGCTTTCGGGATTGTCGATCCGCTCGCCTAAAAAGCCGTGCAGCACCGTGCCTCCGGTATATCTGGTTTGCAGATCATCCTGATGGTCGAGCGCGGAAAAAAGATCTTCGGTCTGATCGGGCGGCAAGAGTGATGAGTTGGTGTAAAAAGGCTTGTCGGCATGATCGGTGAACTTGTTGGCGTAGATAATGTCCGGAAAGTTCTTTTTGTCGATTTGCGCCAGACGGTAGCTGGTGCCTTCGGCCGGTGTCGCTTCCAAATTGTAATTGTTGCCCGTCTCCTCCTGGAAGACGCTGAGCTTGGCACGCATGAATTCCAAAACTTCGGCGGCAAATTTTTTACCTTCCGGCTCGGCGATCGAGACTCCCAGAAGATTCAGGCAGGCTTCGTTCATGCCTACAAGTCCGATCGTAGAAAAGTGATTGGGCCAGTATGTGCCGAGCCGCTCTTTGATGTGGCGCAAGTAAAATTTGGAGTAGGGATAGAGGCCCTGATCGGTTAGGCGTTCGACTACTTTGCGCTTGACTTCCAGACTCTCTTTAGCTTGCTCCATAAGCGTGCTGAGCCGGTTGTAAAACTCTTTTTCATTGTCGGCCAGATAGCCGATGCGCGGCAGGTTGATGGTGACAACGCCGATCGAGCCGGTTAAGGGATTGGAGCCGAAAAGACCTCCGCCTCTGCTCTTGAGCTGCGAGATGTCGAGTCTTAGCCGGCAGCACATGGAGCGAGTGTCTTCAGGGCTCATATCCGAGTTGATAAAGTTGGCAAAGTAGGGAATGCCATACTTGCCGGTGACCTCCCAAAGCAGGTCGTGATTGGGGTTGTCCCAGTCAAAGTCCTTGGTCATATTATAAGTTGGAATCGGGAAGGTAAAGACGCGCCCTTTGGCATCGCCCTTGATCATGATTTCCAAAAAGGCCTTGTTTAACATGTCCATTTCTTTTTGGAATTCTTTATATGTTGCTTTTTGCGCCTTGCCGCCGATAATGACCGGCGTATCGGCATATAGGGAAGAGGGGGTTAAATCCAGCGTAATATTGGTGAAAGGGGTCTGGAAGCCGACGCGGGTGGGAACATTGATATTGAAAACGAATTCCTGCATGGCCTGTTTGACTTGATCGTAGTTCAGGTTGTCATAGTGGATAAAAGGCGCTAAAAGGGTGTCGAAGTTGGAAAAAGCCTGCGCGCCGGCCGTTTCGCCTTGCAGCGTATAGAAGAAGTTGACGACCTGGCCAAGCGCTGTCCGAAAATGCCTGGGCGGCGCGCTTTGAATTTTACCGGGCACGCCCTGGAAGCCAACCGTAATCAGATCTTTTAAATCCCAGCCGACGCAATAGGCTGACAATATGCCCAGATCATGAATATGCAAAGCGGCATCGGCATGGGCTTTTTTTAGCTGGGGCGAATAAATTTTATTGAGCCAGTAAATCTTGCAGGTTTCGGACGCGATGTAGTTTTGCAAACCTTGCAGCGAGTAGCACATGTTGCTGTTTTCCTTGACTTGCCAGTCGAGCCTTTTCAAATACTGGTCGATCAGATCAACGCCGGCTTGCGAGGCGATTTCGCGGATTTTGGCATGCTGCTCACGATAGATAATATAGGCCTTGGCGGTCTTTTTATAAGCCGAATTAATCAGAACTTCCTCGACGACATCCTGGATTTCTTCGACGGTCGGTATATTGGAGCTGATAGTTTGTTGCGCCAGCTGCAATACGCGGATGGTTAGCGTTTTGGCGATATCTTCGTTAAATTCACCGCTCTCTTTGGCTGCTTTGGTAATAGCCATCGTGATTTTGGCGGCATCGAACTTGACGATTTGACCGCAGCGTTTTTTAATTTTCGGAGACTTGGCGTTGATGATATCCATGTAATTTTGCAGGGAAACCGCTTCGTTGTTGTTCTCATTCATAAAGGACTCCTTGTTTTGTCGACTACCACATGTGGTGTTTATTATGTTCTTTCCTTACTAGATATAGGATTGCAGATTTATCCGCTACAAAAAATTTAATAAAATTTTAAGCCAGTTGAGCTTTTGCAAGCAAGCGCATAACGGTTAACGGTGAAAAGATTTCTTTTTGCACAAAAGGGGGAAATATTCTTTAATGGTCTTGTTAAACAATATATAGGACAGGACATGACAAGAAAAATCGTACTGACAGGAGACCGGCCGACCGGCCCTTTGCATTTGGGCCATTTCGTAGGATCGCTCGCCAATCGTCTCAAGATGCAGGATGAACACAAGCAGTATGTTATGATTGCCGATATGCAGGCTTTAACCGACAATGCCGATAAGCCGGAAGCTATTAAAAATAATATTTTGGAAGTGGCGCTCGATTACTTGTCTATTGGTCTGGACCCAAAGAAGACTACGATCTGTATTCAGTCCTTGATTCCGCAGCTTTGTGAGCTGACGGTGCATTATCTGAATTTGGTCTCATGGAACCGCCTGAAGCATAATCCGACTGTAAAGGCCGAGATCAAGCAAAAGAATTTTGGGGAAAATGTGCCGGCCGGCTTTATGACCTATCCGATTTCTCAGGCGGCCGATATTACCGCTTTTAAGGCGGAGCTCGTACCGGTCGGCGAGGATCAGCTGCCGGTATTGGAGCAAACGGTAGAAATCGTCCGTAAA
>CAZCPS010000165.1:0-3021 GCA_964499895.1 uncultured bacterium
GTTGAGATCGACGAATTGCGACAGCTTTGAAATTGCCCAAAACCAAATCTTGAAGCGGATTGGGTATAGTTGCAGCCCAGTTGAAATAGCCTCCTTAAAAGGATCGGCTTGTTAATTTGGGTCATTAAAAAAACATCCCGGGAAATGGTAGTCTCTATTAATGAATCATTGATATAGTTTAGCCATCTGGTTTGATCGGTTTCGTTCACAAAAGAAGCAGGGCCCGGATATCCGCCAAAATATATGTATGTACTTAGATCCCAATGAAAAAACTTCTGCATTTCAGAGTAGCTCCAATGGGTAACCGGGATTATTTCAAACCGACTTGCCGCGGTCCCAAAAGCACCTGAATAAATTTTCTTTTTTCTTTGATTCGTTTATTCAACTCTTGAAAAATGAGTCGTTTGTGCATAAAAAATCCTTTACTCTGTTCATTGAGTGATTTTACTCAATGAACTGAGTGAAATCAAACTAAATAAAAGCGATGTTCGTAAATATCTTATAATAAATTGGTTAAGGAAGCGATGCTAGCGATCGTCAATTGATTTTTCTTTGTTTTCGAGCGTTATGAGAAAACCGGCAAAGGCTTTTGTGGCGCGTACATTTTCCAGCCACTCGTCTTCCATCAGCTCTTCAAGGGGCGGCAAGACATCCATGACTTTAGCTTCTTGCAGAAAATGCAAAGATTTTTCCGGCTTGCCGGTTAGGGAATAAAAACAGGCTAAATGGTAATAGGCCATTTGGTTGCCCAACATGCCGGACTGGGTTAATTTTTGTTCGGCTTCGGCGAAATAGTTTGTCCGCATGGTTCCCTCGTTTTCGGAGAGTTGGTCGGCAACTGATGTCAGCGTGAGGCCCCATTCGAGTAAAATAGTGTCGTTTTCCTCATCCTGTTTTGCCGCGATTTTGAAATAGTTGAGCGCCAGGCGAAAGGCCCTGGTTTCAAAGGTCGCCATCGCCAAATGGGAAAAGCTCAGCGCCATGTGATAGTAGATGGCGGGGTAGTCCGGATCGATCAGCAGTACATTGTTAAAAGCTTCGATGGCGCGGCAATAGTAGCTTTCGTCTTCGTCGGAAAGTTCGCCGAGCAAATCGAGTGTGCAGGCATAGTAGAAAATCCACTCAGGATGCTGCATGAGCGCATCATTTTGTCCTCGCAGGATGATCTCGAACTGAAGCTGCGCCTGCTCCAAAAAGGCTGTTTCATTGGTGATCTTGCCAAGGAAAAAGAGGGTTTTGGCCAAATCGAAGATTAGGGCGGGGCAGGCCGGCTTGAATTCGATCGCTTTCTGGTAAAATTTTATAGCCCGTTCCAGAATGTCCCAATCTTCATATTGGTTGCCGATATTGGAATGGCACCGGGCGATGGCGTGCCAGATTTCGGAATCGGCGCGGTCGCAGCTTATGGCTTTTTGCAGTTTTTCGATTGCAATCTCTTCATATTCGCAACTGTTGTAGTAATAGGCAAAAGCGGAATAGCAAATGCCGCAGGCGTACCAGAGTTCGGCTACTTCGGGAAATTTTTCAGTGGCGGCCAGTATTTTGCTTTCGGCTTCCAAAATTAAATTGGGCTGATTGGTGTATGCGCCCAGCCAAGAGAGCGACTCGACTTTTTGCGCGATCACAGACAGATCGTCGCGGCAGGCTCTGGCGCATTTATCCAGGGATAACTTTAAGGCTTTTCTGTCTTTTTGTTCTTTGCCAAAGGCACCCAGCAACTGCGCCCATTCCAGGTAGAGCTCTGGATCTTTGGGCGTGCATGCAATTTGCTTTTCGTAATATTTCCCCGCGGCGTGGAAATATTTGCTATCTTGCGTGTTGGTGTAAAGTTCGGTGTTGGCATGGGCCAGACCCAGAATGCTCTCTCTGTGCCGCGGTTCAATTTCAAGCGCTTTTTCAAAATATTCGATGGCCTGAAAATAGAGGCGATTTTCATTAATCAGCAGTGCCATTTGCAAGTAGGCTCGGCCGAAGTCGTTCCAAAAATCGGGCGGCGGTTCCGTTTGCATTTCGGCGGAAACGCGGAACGATTCTATAGCCGTGCGAATGTCGATAGCCTCGCCGGAATATTCGGCAATCGAAAGCCATGCGGATCCATTATCCCAGTGCATGCGGCAAAGAGTCTCTTTAGAGGCGTTCGCCGCAAGTTCCAGCGCTCTTTGATATTTATTTTTGGCTTGCACAAAATAGTGCGATTCTTTGCGGCTTTCGCCGATCAGATAGAGTACATTGCCCCATGCCCACCAGATATCGGCACGCTCTTCCGCCAATTTCGAGGCGATCTTAAAATTTTTACAGGCCAGAAAAAGCGTTTTGTCTTTTGAGCCGGATTCGCCATGTTCGAATAAGGCCAGTCCCTGACGAAACCAGAGGTCGGGATTCTTGGCGTCAAGCATTGATGCCCTGTCAAAAAGATCCAGAGCTGAGAGACTGCCGGAAAGCAGCTGTTCTTCACCCATGCTTAAAAGGTTTTGAGCCAGATCATGTTTTTCCGCGAGATTTAAAGACTCAAGCTGCTCGGCAAAGTGGGGCTTAATTTTTGAGCCCGTACAAGTTTTGGGAAAGTACCGGTCATGCAAAGCCTGGATAAAATGTGCTTTTGTCATTTTGATTTCCGCAAATACTTTTAAGGTGTGTGCAAAGGCTCTATTATAACTCGTCGCTTAACATTTTTAAAACATAATTTCTGCAAGCTTTTGACTTTCTTTTTCGTAAAAAGGGTATCCTTAAAAAAAGAATTTAACCGATTGCCCTAAAAAAGAAAAATTGTTTTTTTTGTCAGCTGTAAAAATGTTAAGCGCTATATTATATTACATTAAATTTTGGTTAAAATCCAGTATATACCGAAGCAACCTGAAGAATCGGATTTTCGGCGGCTTCAAAGCGTTGCAATTTACCTATCTTAAGCGACTCAATATTATTAATATTAAGTCGCTTAAGATAGGCGAATTTCAACAGCTTTGAAATTGCCCAAAACCGATTCTTCAGGTTGCTTCGGTATAAATTAACGAACTCTTAGTT
>CAZCPS010000166.1:0-2919 GCA_964499895.1 uncultured bacterium
ATTGATTCCGGTGCAAAATTGCGCCTGGTTAGCGAGATTAGTAAATTGATTGGAAAAATTAATCCGGCCACAGAAAAAACTGCGAAGTTTATCTCGGAAGAAGAAAATGAGAATTTAAAGTGGCAATGGTCAAAGTTTCAGGAGTATTGTCTTGCGCCTTCTACCCCGGAAGATATGACATTTGCGCAAAAGCATACCGCCGCCCTGTTAAAACAGATTGATGCCATCGAACAGCATGTCGAGAAATTTTTTGAAAGAAAAGAGAGTAAGATTATCGCGGGGCTTGGGGCGGAAAAAATGGCCGTATTGAGCACGATTGCTCATAGAGAGTCCTATTTTAAATTGGGTATGACAAAAGAAGAGTTGAAATCTTTAAAAAAAGGAAAAAGTTCCTTGCCGGAAGAAGCAAGTCAGGCTACCTCAGTGCAAGGTTTGATCGATATGCTGCTTGCCCGGGATCCCGAAAAAGCTGCGAGCCATATTGTGTCTTTATATAATATTTACGCTAAAAGGGCGGCGTCTTATGGTGTTCACTATAATAAACCTTCCTTTATAGCCGAAAAACTGGCAAAAGCTGAAGAACTTTGGAATATAGCTACTTCCGATCAAAATATCTCGAGGCTCTTTCCCAAGAATCCTTTGGAGGGATATAGCGAGTTTGCCAGGGCGGCGCTTTCCAATCAGTTTCTTAAAAGTGAAGAAAGGGTCTTTGCGGCCATGTCCATTATTAGAAGAGTTCCTATGGGGCCCGTTAGAGATGAATTATTAGACCTTGCCTGGCGGAATCTGATGTCTTTACCTATCGTGGCTATTGCGACGAATGGTCCTCTGGTTGTTGAAATGCAATGGCTGATGAGTGATTCAAAGTCTGTATTATTGGAAAAGACGATGGATCTTCTGTGTAAATCGTCAAAACCGGATTATAAGGCGGCCTGGCAGCTATATGTTGAATTTGAAAAACAGCAGATAGAAAGTAAAGGTGTCAAAGATCCGGCTTCTAAATTGGCCGAAAGCCGTAAGTCCAGAGCTTTTAACTGGATAGCGCAGCAAGCTATTCGAAATAACAGTTTGCGTGAAGCTTTTCTTTTTTTAAGCGGCAACGAAAAATTGGCAAAGGAGCATCCGGATGTTTGCCGGTCATTTATCGAGGCCTCGATAAAGCAGAGTGGAGCTTTAACCTTTGGTGGAGAGGCTTTAGCTGCTTTTCTAAAAAATAATAAGACTTATGCTAACGAGAGTGAGAATATGATTAATCGGACTTTGCTTAACGCAGCATATAATATTTTGGAAAACCTTGGCAGGAGTCAAGATAAAGAATTCTATGATGAATCAATATCACAGCTTTCTACGGCCTGTACAAAAATCGCTTTTGACGAGTTGCTTGCCGGTAAAATTTTTGCTCAAATCCAGGATCCTAAGGTCAAGGATCGCGCAGCTACCTTTTTGAGCTGGCAAATGACGAAAAAAGTCGACCTGCAGACTCTGCCCAAAGATAAACTGGTTATCGAAGGGGAAAAAATAATAAAAGATGAAGAGGGATCTATCATTAAGGCTGAAGAATATGCGGCGCTAATTAAAGATCCCGATCAAAAATTGGATGCCTATTTGCATTTGGCCAAATTTTACGCTTCGAAATATGAGCAAAAAAAAGAGCAGTATCTTAAGGGGGCAGAAAGCCTGGTTGCTAAATGCCGGCAGCCGAATCTTGGTTCCGATCGCCTGATTCATACTATTTTTGAGTTAAAAGGTCTTCAGGCCGTACTTGACTATATCCAAAAAAATATAGCGGTAGATGTTAAAGAAGCGGCGCATGCGAAATTGCTCACGGCCATCCTGGATATGACTCCGGGAAGCCTTCCTGCTATCGATCATGAGGGGCTCATCAAGCTTGTAGACGCCATGCCGGAAACAAAGGAGCAAAATATTGGAAAAATTGTTATGTTTTATGCTTCTTCTTTTTCGCCGGCAATCGGACATATCGTGGATTGGTTGCGTTTGGTTAAGCCCGCTTCCCTTGATAGAGATGCGCTTTTTGAGGCGGCGTTTGATGCTGTGCCGGCCGATGTAAACTTTATTGAGGTTAAACAACAAGTACTTGCTTTATACATTAATTCCATCATTGAGGTGCCGACAGATCGGGGGGTGGATTTTGCCCTTGTCAATGCGATGAAAAACGGCTTTATAAATGAACTGAAACGGTTGGAAAACCATTTTCCGGAAGTTGGCCGCTTCTCTTTTTACTACGAAAGCCAGCTTGCCCGGCAGTTGGTTGGACTGGGTCGAGCCCAAGAGGCGGAAGGTCTTCTTAAAAACGCCTATGAGCTTTTGGTGAAATACTATTCAAATGTTTTAGGCGGCATGTTATTGCCGGGTTCTTCTGAAGAGAAGAGCCAGGATGCCTATAGACTGGTGCTGTCGATTTGGGATATGTTAAACACTATGTCGCAAGTGATTACAGCTAAGGCTTTTGCTTATGCGAGTATTGTGAATAAAAAGGATAAGATAATCCCGAAGCAGGAGATTAAAGATTTGCGTGAGCAGGCTCAAACCCTGGTTGAACGGACGGCAGAATTGCTGCGTCAAAAAGGATTTAGTAAAGGTATGACCAAAGAGTTGAAAAAAACCGTACAGGATCTTGGAGAGCAAATTACTAGCGAGAGTCGTAAAAAAAGTTCGCCGGTACATAGTATATGGAGCTAAATTTTACCGGTGACAGAGCGCTAGCGCTCTGTCACCGGTAGTACGGAGCTCTAGTTTTAATATTCCCTCTTTGATATGCTAGCCCCCTAAGGGCCCGTAAGGAAATAACTACCACATTTCAGCTGCGCCAAAGCCCCCAAGCTTGATCGATCGTAAAAAGGCCTTATATTTCTAATATTAGGTAGCGTGCGATCGGTCAATCGCGGGAGCTTTCGCGCT
>CAZCPS010000167.1:0-2900 GCA_964499895.1 uncultured bacterium
GCATAAGGCTTGCGAAACTTGCCGCGCTTTCGGCCGTCGGTTTTTTTTGTCTTTTTTTGCTGTTGCCGATCAAATATCGCAGCCATGCCATTTTTCAGGAAGTGCGCGAACAGAAGGTTACCGGCCTTGACTCTTTGAAGAGTTTATTCGGCAAGGATAGCGGCGGCCGCGGCTCTTTGGCCGAGGCGGTTATGGGAAGCCGGCTGCTTTTGCGTCGGCTTACCGGCAAGCTGGGCCTGCAGGCCGATGTTTCCATGCCGCGCGGCATCATTTTACGGCTCTTTTCCAGAATATGGGATAATCTGGCGCTGACAGCCGGCTATCCGATCGCCGATATAGACAGTTTTGTTTTTGCCGATGTCGAATATGACAAGACTTATCTTTCTTCATATTTATTGAAGTTTACCGATCCGGCAAAATTTCAGATTTTTTCCAATAAAGGCAAATTTTTACTGGAAGGCCGTAAAGGCGAGAGCGCGGCGCTGGGGGCGATTCGTTTTACCCTGCTTAAGACGCCTAAAAAATTGGAGCTGAATAAAAATTACCGGCTCAGTTTTGGCTATTGGAATAATGTGGTGGAAAAATTGCAAAAAGAGATCAAGATCAAGCCCGGCAAGATAAGCCCTTCTTTTCTCGAGCTCTCCTATGTCAGCCGCGACCGCATGGCGGGCTTTCGGATTTTAAATACGCTAATGGCTTTATATAAGGATTTTCTAAAAGAAGAAAATGACAAAATGGCAAAAGAACAGCTCACTTATCTGACAGTGCGGCAGGAAGAATTTAATGACAGGTTGAGCGCTTCTTTGGATGAATTTGCATCGTTGGCGGAGCGCAATATTGGTGAATATGGCTTTTGGGGGTGGGAGCAGATTGCTACGAGCATGATGCAGCCCCGCGCGGAATATGAGAAAAAGCTCTATATGCTTAAGTTGGAAGGCAAGCGCCTTGGCAATTTTTCATTGAGCGCCGGCTATCTTCAGGATCAGCCGCAGCAAACGCCTTTTCAGATATGCCAGCAACTGGATAGTTATAAAAAGGAGCGCGATCTTCTGGCGCTCGCGCTAAATACTCAAAGCGGCACAGCGCTCTTTTTGCCATCTGATTGCGGTTTTGAAAAAGAGGTGGGCCAATTAAAATTGTCGCCGGTCATTGAAGCTGCCAAATACCGGGAGCTGCAGCTTTCGGCTCTTTGCCAAAATCAAAATGAGCTGAATGTTGTTTTGCAAAACGCGGCAAATGAAAGTTACAGTAATTATCTGAATAACTATCGGCATTTGCTCCATTTGCAGGAGTTGCAAATCCGCGAAGACCGGCTCTTTCTGCTTCCCAGGTCATCTGAATTTGAGGGTTTGGATTTACCGGCTTTAAAAACCATTTTTCTGACATACAATGAAAATAAAGACCGCATTCAACTGGCCATTGAAGAGCTTTTGCACGCGGCCAATCAGTTGCGAAATTCGAATGTGGCTGTCAGTTCGTTCTGTTCCATTCTCACGGACGGCATTAGCCAGAAAATAGTGGCAAGAGCTGCCGCGAAAGAGGAGCAGCTGCAGGATCAGGAAAATCTTAGCGCTAAGGAAAAGCAGCGGCTCGCGGATGATCTGCAGCTGGAAAGAAGCAATCTTTTGCGCCATGTGCAGGCTTTGTCTGAAATCAAGGAGATTGATAAGAAGCTCTATGAGGGCAAAATCCATAATTTAAAAATCGCGCAGATGAGTGGTTTAAACCAGCAAATTTCGCTTTTGCAAAATGCGCTGCAAAACTACAACGCCGAAAAAAAACAGTTTTTGAAAACGGAAAAGGGGCTTTTAAAAGAGCAAATTTTCGGCATAACCCAAAAGCTGCGAAATCTGCCGCTGAAATGGAAAATGGAAAAGCAGTATGACCAAAAGCTCCAAATCGCGCTCAAGATGATTGAAGCTATGACGCAGATGATCGAGTCCAAGTCGATCTCGCACCATTTGCAGCGAATCGAATCTAAAACGCTTGATGCGGCCCTCGCGCCGCTCAAACCCAACGCGCCCCACATTATAGAGCTTACTTTTTTGGCGGCTCTTTTCGCTGTCATGATCTATTTTGGTTATCTGTTTTTAGACAGTTTGTTAAAAGGCTTTGAGGTTTCGGAAGAGATGCTGCAAGGTTTGGGGTTGCGTGTCTGCGGCAAGATTTCCTCTTTTTGCGGCATGGAACCCATTGAGCAGTGCTCTGATAGCGATCTTGATTCACTGCGCGAGGCAGAGGCCTTTATCGATAGCGCCAAGATTGTTCTTTTAGCCGGCAAAAAACTGAATTACGCCCACTCTTTGGCAGGTCTCATGGGGCGAGCCGGTAAAAAGGTTCTGCTAATAGATTGCCGGTTTGACCAGCTGGTGACGGAAGCGGGGCAAAGCGGCCTGTTGCAATATCTGAAAGATAAATCAGGCAGCCTGCGTATTGAGCAGACGGCCGGATATGATTATATTGCCGCGGGCGGATTTGACCGCTTTGCTCCCGAGCTTTTAAAGAGCGCAGATTTTAGCGGTTCTTTAACCGAGCTTAAAGAGCAATATGATGTAGTTCTGGCGATGGCGCAAGGGGAGGCCAATTTTGGATTTCCGGTAGAAAAAGCCATCGTATCGCTTAAAAATGAACGGTTCCGGGCTGTTTTGTCGATGCAAAGCGGCATAAAATCGGCCGGCCCATGCGAATTTGGCTTTGTGCTATATCGAACATGATTTCAAAAATGTACATAGGCGAGATAAGGATCAGTATTTTGCTATCTTGGAGTTTGTGATAAAATTAACACAGAACAGGAAGAACAATGAGCACGGTACGAATAACTTTGGATTTGCCCCCGCAGGGAACATAAGGGCCCGTAAGGAAATAACTGCCCATTTCAGAGAGCGCGAAAGCTCCCGCGA
>CAZCPS010000168.1:0-2873 GCA_964499895.1 uncultured bacterium
TATAGACTTTGAAAATAAATTACCTCGCGCTACTAACTTTATAGGAACCCTGAATGAGAAAAATTATAAGGAATTGTCAACCGGTCTGACGAATTTGCAAAATTTTATAACCAATTTAGAAGATAGCAAACTCAAAGAATGTGCACAGACGCAGCTAAAAGAAATGCGAACCCAACTTAACGCTATAAATTCACTTCCAGATCAAACAAAATAAGAACAAATTATGAAAAAACAGGAACTGCTTCAACTTAAGGCCCGCATGGAAAGTCGGATGGACTATCTGGAGACGGAAATCTGCGAGCTGCATGCGCTTTTGCAAAAGTGCGGATTTCCTGAAGGTATTCCCAGCCTTAAAGCAGCCCTTGAATCCATTCTCAATGAAGAGCCCGAAGAGCGATAGTCTCGGGCTCTTTTTTACCTTCCCACAGGTCCGTCGACCCCCTCTTATCAATTAAAACCTTTTTCCCATAACCAAAAATTCAATGCGGCTTGAGTATAAATCCCCTCTTCTCTAAACTTATATTTTTGCTTTTATTATTTTTTTAATTTTTAAAGGAGAAAATATGGCCAAACTGATATTCGAAAATAATGGTCATGAATATGAGCTGAAAGATGGCTCCCCTATTCAGGAACCTTGCGAAAAAGAGGGCATCCCCTTTGCCTGCTCCGAAGGCATCTGCGGCACTTGCATCGTAGAAGTCATTGAAGGTATGGAAAACCTTACCGATTTTACCCAGGCGGAAGAAGACTTCCTCGGCGAAAAAGGCAAGGAAAGACTGGCTTGCCAGGTAAAAATCAAAACCGGCACCGTTAAACTAAAGTACTAATATGACCAATAAAATTAATGCGGATATGAGCTTCGGAGATGTTTTCTCGGAGTTTCCGGACCAACAGGACGCTATCGCCAAAATTCTGGCAACAGCCGGCCTGCGCTGCCTCGGCTGCGCCGCCGCCAGCTTCGAATCGCTGGAAGAAGGCTTTCGCGCCCACGGCCTGTCCGATTCCGAGATCGAAAATCTCTTGGAAAAGCTCAACAAAGCGGTTGAATAACCCCTTTATAACGCAAATATGTTCTATGGTTTTCCAAAAACATATTTGCGTTTTTTTCTTTCAAATCATGGCCAAAACAGAATTCTGCATGATTTTTATCGAAAAATATTTGAAAAATTCCGCTTTTTAGGTATTGTCTTGTGCAAATCGGCATGAAATTTAACATAAAATCCCGGTTAAACCTTCCAACCAAGCATGAGGCTGATAAATGAGCTTAAAAAGTGAAAGACTAAAAAAACTGGAAACCGAACTGCACGATCTGGAAAAATGGCTAAACTTGGGACTCGTACCTAAAAAAGATGTGGAAAAACATACCGAAGAAATTAAAAACATTAAAGGCAAAATCGGCGAAGAAAAAGAACGCCTGCGCTATCTCAAGGAAAATGGCGACGCCGAAGAATATGTCGCCCCCAAACGCACAAATGCCCGGCAGGCCTATGCCGAACCCCATACCATGCCCGGCATGGACATCTCCGCTACCGACACCGGTCTCGATATGGAAAACGATACCTTCGATATGGAAACCTCCGGCGGCGGCGCCGAGGCCGAAGCAGCTGAAGAAAACACCACTTTCGAAGAAGATGACGAAGATCCCTTTTCCGACAAAAACCGCTGGCGCCGCGGCATCCTCGAAGATCCCGATAACGATAACTGGTAGTCGCTAACGATTTCATGACCGCTATCTACCTGCACATACCCTTTTGCCGCCGCAAATGCCCCTATTGCCACTTCTATAGCATCAAAACCGAAGCGCGCCTCACTCAAGACTTCTGTCTGGCCATGCAACGCGAATGGAGGCTAAAAGAACCGCTTTTACAAGGCAGCAGGGTCACTTCCGTCTATTTCGGCGGCGGCACTCCCCTTTCAATCGGTTACGCCAATATCGCCAAAATGCTGAACCGAATGGAAAAACAGCTCGTTGCCGGCTGCGAAATTACCCTCGAAGCCAACCCCCTTGACATCAACGCTGAAACCGCCCGCCATCTTATGGCAATCGGCATCAATCGCGTCAGCCTCGGCGCCCAGTCCTTCAATGACGATGAGCTGCGTCTGCTCGGCCGCACCCACAAAGCCAGGGATACCGTCAAAGCCCTGGACCTACTGGCAAATGCCGGCATTAACAACCTCTCTGTCGATTTGATGTTCGATCTGCCCGATCAAACAACCAAAGAATGGCAAAAAACCCTGCTGGCTCTGGAAGAACTGCCCATCTCGCACCTTTCGCTCTACAATCTGGAAATTTGGCCCAAGACCCCCTTTCACCGCCGCAAAGGACTACTTCCGCCTACCGAAAAAGAGAGCCTCAAAATGCTCAAAATGGCCGTCTCCTCACTAAAAACTTTAGGTCTCCAACGCTACGAAATCTCGGCTTTCGCAAAGAAAGGCTACGAGTCGCGCCACAATACCGGCTACTGGACCGGCACCCCCTTTTTAGGGCTCGGACCGTCCGCTTATAGTTACCGGGAAGGCAAGCGCTTCGCCAACTTCGCCAACCTGTCTCTTTATTGCAAGCTGCTCTCGACAGGGCAAGAACCAATCGAATTTCATGAAGAGCTATCCTACCCCGCCAACCTCAAGGAAATGCTCGCCATCAATCTGCGGCTTCTTTGCGGAGTCGACATTGATAAATTCGAACAAAAATATGGGCCGCTTCCCGATGAAACCCTCCTGCTGCTGAAAAGCTCCGATCTGATCATTTTTAAAAAAAACCGCTGCAAGCTCTCCGCCAAAGGGCTGCTTTTCTACGATACGCTAGCTGAAGAATTAATCTAGTGCTCTGTCAATATTAAAATTTAGGATTGTGCTAGCGCGAAAGCTCCTGC
>CAZCPS010000169.1:0-2861 GCA_964499895.1 uncultured bacterium
AAAAAGACGGGCCTGAATCATTTTTTATTTATACGCCGCTCAATTCCGAAGGACCCTACCTGCAAGAAACCCTGCGCCAATTTGCCGAGCATCTTAAAAGCAGCGACTTTGAGGACAAAAAGCTCTTTGACGCCATTACCGCCTCCCAATGGGTGGATCGAACTTCTTCACTTGTCTTTACCGCCGACCAAAAGACCTTAATCGCCATTCAGGATCTGCTCATTCGTTTCGACCTTCCGCCCAAAGGCGACTTTACACCGAAAGTCGGCATGGACAGCTCTTCGAACTTTTTGGTTTATAAACTGCAATTCCATAAAGGCAGCGAAATCCAGGAAGCCCTGCACCAGTTCGCCAAAGAAATGCTCAAATCAGGCGAAACGAAAAATGTTGAGCTGCTCAATACGGTCCAGGCCGTACAGTGGATCAAGGTAACCAACTCGCTCGTCTGCTCGGGAGAGCCTTTGATACTGGATAAAATCCGGGAGTTAATCATTAACCTGGATGTACCGCTTAAACAGGTTTTTATCGAAGTGCTGGTTATCGAGACTTCGTTCGGCAACCTTCTGAACTTCGGTCTCGACTGGGGCGGCAAGTTCCAGTTCAAGAACAAGATGGCCGCCGAAATGAACAACTTTGACAGCAACACAACCGGGTCGACGACCGGCTGGCCGGCCAACTTTAATGCCATTAACAATACGACCACTCCTACCGGTTCGGATGTGCCTTTCGGCGCCGGCTTTGATTTGGGCGTAATCGGCGATATTCTAATGCACAAGGGCCGTTCCTTCCTCTCCTTGGGCTCCCTGCTAAAAGCTTTGCAAACAGATACCGAGACCACCGTCGTCATGACACCCAAAATTATTACGCAGGATAACCAAACCTCGAACATCTTCATCGGAAGGAACATTCCATATGCAGGATCATATGTCAATCAGTCCGGACAGGTAAACACTACCACCCAGAACCTGGAATACCGCGATGTAGGTATGAGTATGACCCTAACGCCGGTGCTAGGCAACAGCAACTGCGTCAACCTGACCATCAACCTGGAAAGCACCGCCACCGCCTCTACCGGCACCATCCCTACCACCGGCACCAACGGCATCGTCACCACCAAAACCACCATGAACACAACGGTCAATATTCCGGATAAAAACTTTTTAGTTCTCTCGGGCATGGTCAAAGATGAAAAGACCAAGACCAAAACCGGCATACCCTGCTTGGGCGGACTGCCCTGGATCGGCGCCGCTTTCTCGGAAGATAACAACACCGACTCGAAGACCAACATCGTGATCTTTATCCGTCCACATATCATCAATTCTTACTTGGATATGCAGCAGATCACCGATCATCAGGAAAATGTCTTCCGGGATCATTCGGGCTCGCCTTTCCTGGAAAGCTCTTTTGATGAAGGCACGGAACTAATCAAGACCTTGGAAAATGAATAAAAAAACAATCTTCGCTCTTCTTTTATTACTTATTTCCGGCGGCTGCTACCGCGTCACGGATACCGTCGAACCGCAAGTTAGCTACCACCTGCAGGACAAACATCTCCAGTCGCTGAAAACGCCTTTTGCGCCTCTTAACAAAAGCGAAAAAGAGGTGACCTGGGGCAAGGAAATGGAGATCGCCCAGGCCTTTGCCGGCGAGCTGGATTTCTACCGCGCGATCTCAACCTTTAAAAGAGCGCTGGTCATCATGCCCAAAGACTGCCCGCGCCGGGTCGAAGCGCAATATGATATTGTACTTTGCTACTATCTGGGTAAAAAATACACCGCGGCAGCAGGCTATTTTGAAAAGAGCGACTTGCCTTTAACCGACAAAAGCTTCAAACCTTTTTGCGATCTGCTGATCATGCTTTACGACTGCTACCTGCAAACCAAAGAAACGGGAAAAGAAGAACGCATTTTTGAACTGATCGAAAAGAACTATCCCAAGGCCGCCAAAAAACTCGCCATCTCTTCGGCGCTGGCCAAAGCCGATCTGCCTGCCATCGAGAACATGGCTTCTGAGCCCAAAGATAAAGAACTGCTTACCATCGTCAACTCCTACCGCAAGGAAAAAAAATCAGTCGCCACGGCCCAACTGCTCAACGCGGCGCTGCCGGGCGCCGGCTTTTTATATATCGGCCAAAAAAGATCGGCGCTGACCGCTTTTTTATTGAACGCCACCTTTATTGCCGCTTCCTATGAGCTCTTTCATCATGGATATATCGGCTGGGGTATTATCACCGTATCGCTGGAAACCGGCTGGTATTTCGGCGGCATTTACGGAGCCGGCGAAGAGGCCAAATTTTATAATGAACGACTTTATGAATCCAAGATGGAAAATTATATGAATACAAAGGGCATGTTCCCCATCTTCATGCTCAGATACTCCTTCTAACCTATGTTAAAACACGCGCTCATTCTGCTTATGGTGCCCTCTCTACTCTTTTCCGAGGTCGGCTTTGTAGAACCATGGGGCAAGGATGCTGAAATGCTGCACGCAACTGAACGCGAAGCAAAAGAAAAGCCACCCTCTTTACCATTAAAAATAGCGGAGATGATCATCGGCTTTAGGCAAAAAGTGCTCACTAAAGTTGACGGCCCGCGCTCAAGTTTTCGGCCGACCTCCTCGCGATATATGCAGCTGGCGATGCGCCGCTACGGTTTTTTGCGCGGATATATCATGGGCTGCGACCGGCTGCTCCGGGAAAACGATGAGCCTTGGGTCTATCGCTATATTCAAATCGACAAACTTAGATACAAATATGATCCGGCAACGACTGCCAAAAACAGTCCGGATAATTCTAAGGGCCCGTAAGGAAATAACTACCACATTTCAGCTGCGCCAAAGCCCCGGGCTTGATCGATCGTAAA
>CAZCPS010000170.1:0-2740 GCA_964499895.1 uncultured bacterium
AATTGCGACAGCTTTGAAATTGCCCAAAACCAAATTTTGAGTTCACTTCGGTATACGGGAGTGGCTCTGAAATATCGAACGAAACCCAAAATCGGATAGGCCCATGCTCTATTTTAACGCGGCGCGAGAATTTTTAGACTACATGCAAGTGATCCGCAATGTTTCTTCTCATACGGCGCGCAACTACGGACTTGATTTACAGAGCTTCGGCCATTTTTTGTGCGACACCAAAGAACTGGCTTCCATTGATAAATACATTGTGCGGCAGTATTTGGCTCATTTGCATGAATGTAAATTTAAAAATCAGACGATCATGCGCCGCCTCTCCTCGCTGCGTTCCCTGTTTAAATATTGCGTCAAAAAGAAGTTGCTCTCCTTAAATCCGCTGGAGGAAATCGAAAGTCCCAAACGGGAAAAGTCGCTGCCGAAATCGATTACTTATGAAGAGGTCAAACGGCTGTTTGAGATGCCCGATCTGGCTACATATCTGGGCTTGCGCGATCGTGTGATTATGGAACTTTTTTATAGCAGCGGCCTGCGTCTTTCCGAGTTGGCCAATTTGCAAAAATCGGATTTTGATCCGGAAAACCGGATTATTTCGGTCATGGGTAAGGGCAAAAAGCAACGAAAGGTGCCGATTACCAAAACGGCCGGATTTTGGATCGAGCGCTATCTGGATCATAATGAGCGCTATTTGGTGACCAAAGAGCATAATGAGGAAATAGACCATCAGGCTATCTTTCTAAACAAATGGGGAGAGAAGATTTCCGAGCGGTCGATCGATCGCAATTTCAAGCGATATTTAATGATGAGCGGACTTTCCGCGGGTGTAACGCCGCACACTTTGCGGCATACGATCGCGACGCACTGGCTGGAGCGGGGCATGGATTTAAAGACGATTCAGACGCTCTTGGGGCACAGCTCTCTTTGCACCACCCAGATCTATACCCATGTTTCGCCGCAGCTTAAGCGGCAAGTCTACGAACAGGCCCATCCGCGAGCTTAACCGGAGTTTATTAACTGACGCGCGCAAATTTTGCTTCAAATCGTTTATCATGCTCAGTTTGCAATTTCTGGTAATTTCTTTTCATGTAATCCAAAGCGTAGTTGGGGCTGCGGATGCTGCCGATGTTTGTATGGAAAATATCGTGCCAGTTAAGTGTGCGTTTATTAAAAGTATTGAGGTTGTTACTGGCGCCGCCCAGTGTCAATATAAAGAGTCCTCTAAAGAATCGGGCAATCATTTCCGGTATCCGAAGCAGAATATAGTTGGCTATCTTGACAATCTTGGAAAGAAGTGTTTTATGGACGACTTTCTTATGGAAAGCGCCCGCCGCGCAAGAAAGAGCGCTGATGCTGATCTCTTTATCGATCTCTTTTAAACGATTTTTAATTGATGGCACTACCACGGCTGCTGTCTCTAGCGCCCAGGTAACGCAATTCAAGTGAGTTGTGACATAGCGTGATTTTGGATCGTTCTTCAGTGACAGTTGCATATCGTCTTCAATTTTTTTTGTTAATTGATCGTACTCATTTTTGGTAATAACGAAGTCAAATTTTTCGACGATAGGCGCCATGGTTTTCGGGTACCATTCGTAGCTTTCGCAGTTGCAATAAAAGCGGCGTGCGGAAGCAAATGTTTTAAAAAATGATGGAAATTTTTCCGGATAGGCGCCGACGGAGGCAGTCTTGCCGTCGTTTTTCACGAAGCGCAGCCAAGTGTGGGCTCCGCCCGTTACAGGGTGGTCTGCACGGGATCCCAACATGACTTGAACATGATACTTACCGTCAGCTTTTTGGCGAAAAGAGTCGTGCAGTGTGCCTTGCAAATCTTGGTTATTCGGCCCTTTGAGATCATAGCTATAAGTATCTTCGCGCCAGGTGTAAGTTGGAATAAAACCGAACTGTTCTAAGGAGTAGGCGTAAGTGGGGTGTTTTTCAGCCTCCTCCATTTTGGAGCGGACGGAAGCATATATTTTTTTAGTTTGCTCCTTTTCGTCTTCAAATACGAAATTAAGCCTGCCGTCATTCATGATAAGCCTTGCGTCATGATCCCAGCGGCCATCTTCTTGACCGGTCTCAATCTTACCGGTTTTGGTATTGAGACTTCTTGTAAACTTGGGGCTCATGGCAATAATGTGATTATAAATAAAGTGTGTTTTATTTAGGACGAATGCAAGTTCTTTGGCTTTTTCTTTGTCCAGTAAATAAGTAGCAATATCTTGATCGGTAACGGAGCTGTGGCAGATTTGACGAATTTGACGATAGGTTTTTTCGGCGGTGGAAAAGAGCCTGCGCTGTTTTGGCGGCAGCGATTCGAAAAAGCGCGGGTTTTTAGCTTTAGCAAGAAGACCCAGACTAAAGATTTGGCGGTTGGTTTCGTTTCTTAATCGTTTGAACTTACGCGTAGAAAAAAAATAATCGAACCATTTTAGTGAATGTTGAACAAGTTTTTTTAATTTAACGGCTTCTTCGGTGCATTTTTGCGTAATTGTACGGGGCAAATCAGCCCGAAAGCTGTTTTTGTCTAATAAGGATGGATTAATTAAGCCCGGCATATTTGCACCAAATATTCTCGTTTTGTACTTAAATTATAACACTTATTTTAATAAAAGTAAAGTGTTTTTTTAATAAACAATTAACGATAGCTTAATGTAGCTCTATAAGGAAAAGATATGTAAAGCACCTCTGTACCGGACAAAAATTGGTTAGTATAGAGTAAATCGAGCCAAAATCAAAT
>CAZCPS010000171.1:0-2738 GCA_964499895.1 uncultured bacterium
AAAAGGGACAACATTCTCTTTTACCCTGTCGATACCTTTTTGCTAAATCTGGACTCATCAGCGGAGAGCTTGCCCGGTTGTTAAAGTTTATCTATCTGGCGTTATAGATTATTAGCTTGACCAAATCAGGAGAGCCGCTCTAACATGTTTTAGGACTCTATACTGGACAAAAATTGATTGTATAGAGGAGCTAAAGCCTTTATCAAATCGATCCTCTGCCTTGCCGATAGCGCCTACGGCTATTGGCTGCGGCAGTCGGATTGCTTCGCTTCGCTTTGATTTTGGCTCGCTTTCCTCTATACAAACCAATTTCTGTCCAGTACAGAGGTCCTCGGAATAAGACATCTTAGGGGAATTATGGTAGCGGCTTTTTTTATTGCAATCATTGGTTTGGCTCTGGTTTTTTTAGAGTTTTTTTTGCCGGGCGGCGTGATTGCCACTTGCGCCGCGATTCTGCTTGTTTTGAGTGAAGTCTTTTTTGCCTACAACAACAATTCCATCGTTCTCAATGTGGCTTATATACTTTTGCTCGTGATTTTGACGGTAATTACGGTCAGAGTAGCTTTAATAGTGGTGAAAAAGCGCAAAAATACATTTTTTTTAACAGGTGATCAGGAAGGTTTTGTGGCCGTTTCCTTTGTTAAGGAGTTTATCGGCAAGGATGGCGTGGCGCTCACCTCCATGCGCCCTTCCGGTAATATTTTAGTCGAAGAAAAGATGGTGCAGGCCGTATCCAGCGGAGAATTTATCGAAAAAGGAACCAAGGTGCGCGTAATCGGCGGCGAAGGCGCGCGTTTGATCGTTACACCATACAATGAGTAAAGGAGATTTCAATATGTACATGATCGTAATTTTTATAGTAGCTTTTGCGGCGCTGGTGATTACCACCATGCTGGCCAAGTTTATCAGCCTCTGGTTTCAGGCTTTTGTCAGCGGAACGCCTATTGCGCTTTTCAATATCATCGGCATGAGTTTGCGCAAAATTCCACCCAGACTGATTATCAACGCGCGGATCAACCTGTATAAAGCCGGCCTTAAACAAATTACGGTCTCCGATCTGGAAACGCACTTTTTAGCCGGCGGCCATATAAATGACGCCGTACGGGCCATGATTGCCGCGGAGAAGGCCAACATCAAACTGGATTGGCGCCAGGCTACGGCGATTGATTTGGCCGGTCGCGATATTTTTGACGCGGTACGCACTTCCGTTAATCCAAAGGTTATCGATTGCCCGCCTAAAGGCGATGTGATGGAATTTATTTCGGCTGTCGCTAAAGACGGCATTGAACTGAAATGCCGCGCCAGGGTGACGGTTCGTACCAATTTGGAGCAGTTAGTTGGCGGGGCGACTGAAGAGACCGTCGTCGCGCGTGTCGGCGAGGGCATTGTTAGCGCGATCGGCTCTTCGGAAACACATTCTCTGGTTCTGGCCTCTCCCCAGCAAATTTCCAAACTGGTGCTTGCCAAGGGGCTCGATGCTCAGACCGCTTTTCAAATCCTCTCGATTGATATCGCCGACATTTCCATCGGTGAAAACATCGGCGCCAAATTGCGTGCCGATCAGGCTGAATCGGATGTACGCGTGGCAAGAGCCAAAGCGGAAGGACGCAGGGCGATGGCTGTTGCTCAGGAACAGGAAAATAGCGCCAAGGTGCTGATGGCCGAAGCCGAAGTGCCGCTGGCCATTGCGGAAGCCTTTAGATCGGGCAATCTGGGGATCATGGACTATCAGCGCTACAAGAACATTCAGGCCGATACCGCCATGCGCGCGCAGATCGCTAAACCTGAGGGAGCATAGGACCGGTATGATCGTAGACGATAATATGCTTTTAAGGGGACTGATATTGATGGGGCTGCTTTTCGCAGCCTACTGGATTGTGAAAATGGGCTTGCAAAAGCCCTCCTTTCCCCAAAAAAGAAGGCCGCCGGTTTTGCCGGTTTATTCCGTTAAGCCTAAAATCCGGCCCGTGCCAAAGCCCCATGATCCAATTGAAGTTATCAAAAAAAGAGCGCCTTCTAACAAGAAGAAGCTCCAGATTAATGCCGGTAAATTAAAAGAAGCTGTTATTCTGTCGGAAATCCTGAATAATCCCTTATTTTAATGTTGACAGGGTAGTTGTCTGAATCTCCAGAGCCTGGATCGGACGGACTTCAACATGCGATTCGGAAATCAGCACTTTTTCATTATTGACTTCGATTAAATAGAGCGCCGATTTCGGACTGAGCGTGCGCCTTTCCAAAATTTTGATCGACTTATTGTTGTTGATGAACTGGACGCGGCTTTTCATGATTTTTCGAAAGGCCGCAAAGGTGATAATCATTAAAAGCACCATAAGCCCCAGAACCAGCAGCATCTTGATAAATGCCGCGCTGTAACTGGGTGTCTCAGCTTCGGAAAAAGTCGTGGTGTCTACGCCGAAATGGACCGGCTCATCGTTGTCATCAGCCATGAGACTGCTTTCAAAGGGCAATTTTGCCTCTTCGGCAAATGTGAAAGCCGAAGGGAGGCTTATCATCAAAATAAAAATCAGGATCACTTTTTTCATGGCATTTCCTCTTGCATTGCCGCTCGGGGCGGTTCAAAATTTTTATTAGTTGAGATCAATTGTACCAACATACCGAAGCAACCTGAAGAATCGGATTTTCGGCGGCTTCAAAGTTGCTGAAATTCGTCTATCTCAATCAACTTAATATTAGTAATATTGAGTTGGTTGAGATAGGCAAATTGCAGTGCTTTG
>CAZCPS010000172.1:0-2708 GCA_964499895.1 uncultured bacterium
CAACCGGTCGGCATACGGATCCGTGGCTATCAATATATCGGCCTGCTCTTTTAACATCTGCAAAATGCCCATCTGCAGCGTATCGCGATTTTCCGGATTGGGATTGGGCGCAAAGGTAAAATTGCCGTCTTTCGTTTTTTGCTTCTCGACAAACGAGAGGCTCTTATACCCCCAATCCGAGAGCGCCTGCGGCATAAGCGTAATGCCCGCGCCATGCAAATTGGTATAGACTATCTTTAATTCGTCACCCTTTTCAACCGTCATATTTTTAATCGCGTGGAGTTTTTCAATATATTTTTTATCGATTTCATCATAAATAATTTCGATCAAAGCGTCATTTTCCGCCGCCAGTTTCACATCAAGAGGCGAGACAATTTTAGCGACTTTGGCAATAATGCCTACATCATGCGGCGGCAAAACCTGCCCCCCATCGCTCCAGTAGACTTTATAACCATTATATTCAGGCGGATTATGCGAGGCGGTAATCATCACCGCCGCCTGGCATTTTTTTTCGCGGCAGGCAAATGAAACAAGCGGCGTCGGACGCATTTCAGCAAATAAATAGACCTTGATCCCATTTCCGGCCAGTACGCGCGCCGTCTCTTTGGCGAAAAATTGGGAATTATTGCGATTGTCATACCCGATGACAACAGAGCTTTTGTTAAACTGCAAAGCTAAATAGTTGGCCAGCCCCTGCGACATGGCTCTCACGGTATAAACATTAAAACGGTTTGTGCCGATGCCCATAATGCCGCGCGCACCGCCCGTGCCGAACGACAGCCTTTGAAAAAAAGCATCGCGCAGCGTTTGGGGATCGGAAGCGAGCATGCGCAAAATATTCGCTTTGACCTCTTGATCATATGGCCCTTCCAGCCACTCTAAAATGTTTTTTTTGGTCGTCTCCTCAAACAGGGAGAGCTTTTGCAAGGTTGAAGATTCCATATCGCGCCTTCTTGTTTCTACACACTCTGATATATCAGCGCCGCCAAAAAAGCTAAAGAAAAATAATCGGCGGAGTTGTTTCCGCGAAACGAAAATCATGAATTAATTATTGTTTGTTGACAACTAATGATCGTTTCTCGATAATTTGACTAAAAAAACAGGAGGAAACAATGCATTCTATTCAAAAAACCAGCCGCCTTTTCCGGTACTTTTTTATTTTACTATTTTATGTCTTCATCGCTCTTGACATAACCTACTGGGCTACATCAGGCCAATTATTTATCTTTAACAATGTTAAGGCCTTTGCCGAGCTGCCGGGCACCATTCCCCCACTGACAGCCCTGCCGGGCCTTTTTCGTTTATTTGGCTTTCTTGCCGATTTGATTCCTCTCGCCTTTAACCTGATCATCATCTACTTCCTGATACGGCTTTTCGCGCTATATGAGCAGCTCAAAATTTTTACCATGCAAAATGTGCGTTATTATCGAATGATTGGATGGACCTTGCTTGTCAAGCAAATGGCCTATCCTTTCTATCAGATGTTGATGACGCTCATTCTAACTTTTAACAATCCTCCCGGCGAGCGCTCCATCGGCTTCGGCGTTTCGGAAACGGATTTAACCGCCATTGTCACAGGACTGCTGCTGATTTTAATCTCCTGGATTATGGACGAAGGCCGTAAACTCAAGGAAGAACAGGATAAAACCATATGATTATTGTAAATCTGGATGTCGTTTTGGCAAAAAAGAAAGTCCGCTCCAAAGACCTGGCCGAAGCCATTAATATCTCGGAGCAAAATCTTTCGATTTTAAAGACCGGCAAGGCGCGCGCCATTCGTTTTTCAACGCTAGAAGCAATCTGCAAATATTTAGACTGCCAAGTCGGCGATCTGCTTGAATTTGTGCAAGATTAGAATCCCTGTTTGGGATACTTGATTCGCAAATGGCGGGTCAACAGCAGCGTACTTACGATTGATTTTTTGACAACGCCCAGCTCCTCAAAAGAGAGCGAGCATTCGTCAAATTAGCCATCTTCGGGTATAGGAAATTTAATGGCATTTGATCAAGTCCGAATCCAACCATGTCTTTGACGAGAAGCATCTAAGAGTGTTGCTTGCAGAGATTCATCAGGGACTTGAGGATGCTGCCGCAGTTTGCGAGCCGCAGGAGAGCCTTGGCACTCCGGTCTAAAACCGGAGGAGCTGTCAACTTCTGCCAATGGAAATAGAGGCTCCGCAATTGGGACAGGTCTGAGACCGGCTGACAGGTAGTAATCTTTGCCTGTTTCTTTCTACTAACTTTGCCAGCTCCGCCCGAATCTCGATGAATCTTTTTTTGTCTTGCGGAGAAAATTTCTCAAAACGCTCCTCGATTTCAATGCTTGTCAAATTATGACAACAAGGCATCTCCCTGTTGAAAATTTCCATATGCCACAAGCGCACCATATGCAGGCCCGTCGAGCCTGTAATTTTAAGGGCGTTGATCGACGGGTGCTTGCCAATCTCCTGTATAAGCAGCCTAAGAAAACGATTAAGCTCTCGGCCGGGAGCAAAAAGATTTTCCTTTAAGAAAAGTGTTTTGATGTAGCGGTTTACCTTTAGCGCCTCAATGAGGTGAGCCATATCAATGCCTCTGATCAGGCTAAAACCTTCAACCTCAAGAATTGTATAACTGGGATCATTTCTCTTGATGCTTTCGAGCAGGTTGTAAAAAGGTACGTCCTTAAAAAGTCATGGCGTAATTCATGAATTTTTAGCTTGATGGTCC
>CAZCPS010000173.1:0-2692 GCA_964499895.1 uncultured bacterium
CCGGGGCTTTGGCGCAGCTGAAATGTGGTAGTTATTTCCTTACGGACCCTTAGTCTCTGTGCCGGACAAAAATTAATTATATAGAGGAGCTATGCCTTTATCAAACCGATCCTCTTACTCGCCTATAGCGCCTACGGCTATTGGCTTCGTAATTCGGACCGCTACGCTTCGATTTGATCTTGGCTCGCTTTCCTCTCTATAATCAATTTTTGTCCGGCACAGAGCCCGTTGGTATAAAAGCTTTTAATTGTTTATTTTGTAATTAAGTTAAATTAAAATTGCATAATTAATAACTTTAATTTTATAATCCCGTATAGGGGGTGTGAAATAGTAGAGCAAGCTCACGACGCTAAGTTTGGCATTTTTGACTCTATTTCTTTATTTCACACCTCCTGACTTTTATTAAATTTGGGGGAGTTTATGTCGGGGTGGGGGAGCGTTGGCAAGTGGCTGATTGGTTGTTTGTTTTGTATTTCGACCCTTGGGGCCCAGACTCGGCTTCTGACGGTTTCTGATATTAACCCGATTATGGGACGGTTTTTAAAATACCATGTAGAAAATCACGAGCTTTCGCCATTGATCATCAAAAGATCTTTTAAAATTTACATAGAGAGCTTTGATCCCGGCAAGATTTACCTGTTAAAAAGTGAAGTTAAGTCCTATTTGGAGATGACGGACGGCCAAGCGAAAAAGATAATGGCCAGGATTCTGGCGGGGGATTATTCCGATTATGACAAGTTAAACGGGGTATTGCAGCAGGCTATTTCGCGCGGGCGGGAGATGCGATCTGAACTGGAAGGCAATTTTGCCGGCGGAGAATATGATGTTACGGGTAAAATCAAGGCTCAAAATTACGCCGACTATAGCGCTTCGCAAAACGAGCTAGCCTCTCGTCAACTGGAGCTTTTGCAGCGTTTTGTTCATTTTCACCATAAGCATTCCGATTTGTCTTCGGCGGAGCGGATGATAAAAGCGCTCGGGCTTTATGAAAAGCGGGTGCGGGGGCATGAGAAAAATTATATATATATCAAGATGAGCGGGAAGCCTTTTAATTCAATCAAGGAGGAGAATGCTTTATCTTTGCACATCTTAAAAGCGTTTGCCAAAAGTCTGGATGCGCACACCAGCTTTTTTACGGATGAAGAGGCGCTGCAGATGCGCATTAGTCTGGAAAAGCAGTTTGAAGGCATTGGTGTGATGCTTACCGAGACGATTGACGGAGTAATGATTGCCGATTTGATTAAAGGTTCGCCGGCGGAGATTTCGCAAAAGATTAAAAAAGGCGACATTCTGGTGGAGATTGACGGTAAATCTGTTGAAAATCAGTCCTTTGATAAAGTTTTAAAAGCGATGAAAGCTAAGAGCCGCGGTGAAATTTTACTGGGGATGATGAGGCGCGAGTCGCAAAACGGCCTTAGCCTGACCTATTTTCAGGTGCTGCTAAAAACGCAACCGATAGATATGGCGGATCAAAGGCTGACCTATTCTGCCGAGCCTTGCGAGGGCGGTATAATTGGACGGCTGGTTTTGCCCTCTTTTTATGAGAATGGCGGCGGCATCAATAGCGAGCGGGACATTCGCAAGGCGATATATGAACTGCGCAAACTGGGCGAAATCAAAGGCATTGTGCTGGATCTGCGCGAAAATTCCGGTGGATTTTTGAGTCAGGCGGTCAAGGTCGCGGGCATTTTCATGTCATCGGGTGTGGTTGTGATGAGCAAATTTTCCAATAACGAAGTGCAGTATTTGCGTACTTTGGATGTCAAAGCTCTTTATAACGGACCGATGATCGTGTTAACTTCCAAGCTTTCGGCTTCGGCGGCGGAGATCGTAGCTCAGGCTCTGCAGGATTACGGCACCGCGCTGATTGTTGGCGATACGAGAACCTTTGGCAAGGGATCGATTCAGTATCAGACCATTACCGATAAAAAGGCGGATCTTTTCTATAAGGTAACTATTGGCCGTTATTATACGGTATCCGGCCGTTCAACGCAGATCGAAGGGGTGCAGGCGGATATTGTGGTGCCATCGGTCTATGCGGCTTTTAAAATCGGCGAGCGCTTTTTGGAGTATCCTCTTTCGGCGGACAGGATTAAGCCGGCATATACGGATCCACTTTCCGACCTGGATCCGAAAACGCGGCTACTCTTTGAGAAGCACTATCTGCCCCATTTGCAACGGTCAGTCACCTTTTGGAAGAAGAAGCTGCCGGCGCTGAAAGCTAACAGCAGTTATCGTATGGCGCATGATCCTGCGCTTAAATCATACATCGATCGTTGCAATCAGACCGACGGCAAAACAAAATTCAAGTGGAAAAGCATTCAGTCGCTGCAAACCGGCGGCGATCTGCAGATGGGGGAGGCGATTAATATTCTGAAGGATATGATCAACTTCCAAAAGAAGCTTAGCAACTCCTAACTTTCTGATCTTAAATCATTTATTCTAGTATCTGGCCAAATAGCACAAATAACGGTTGCTAGTTTGGTCAATATTTTGCTATATTCTCAGCATTATGACGATGGCCAGGTAGCTCAGTCGGTAGAGCAGAGGACTGAAAATCCTTGTGTCGCCGGTTCAATTCCGGCCCTGGCCAAATTTCAGGGAAAAAGAAAGGCTTTTAAACGATCTCTCCTCCGCACTGCCCTCGTCAAGATCGTTCAAAATCCAGATCTTTTTCCTCTGAAATTACCTC
>CAZCPS010000174.1:0-2691 GCA_964499895.1 uncultured bacterium
AAACCAAATCTTGAAGTGGTTTGGGTATACAAGCAATTTTTGTCCGGTACAGAGCTCTTGAGGTATTTTTAAGCAATGAGAACAAATTTTGAATAAAAATTTTATTAAACACTCTGAAGACTTTGTTTGTGAAAACTGCGGAACTAAAGTATTTGGCAATGGTTATACCAACCATTGTCCGGAGTGTTTGTATTCCAGGCATGTCGATATTGATCCGGGCGACCGGATGGAGAACTGCTTTGGCCTTATGCGCCCTATGCAGGTAATGGCGCAGGGATCAAAAACAATGCTGGTGCATAAATGCGAAGCCTGCGGAACGATTCGAAAAAACCGTACGGCGGAAAATGATAATTTTGAGGCTATTTTAATATTGTCGAAAGACTGCGCCTCGAAAATGTAAGGAGCCTCTTTTGAAAAAAATTCTAGTGATTTTTCTTGTGCTTTTTGCGCTCTTTTTCGGACTTTACTCCTACAGCGCCGCCGGGCAGCGGGCGCCTCTTGGCTACTGCGCTTTTTGCGACCGGCAAGTGCTTGATGTTCAAAAATTTTATGAAGATGATCTGGTGATCGCTCTTTGCACGCATAAACCGATAGTTTCCGGCCACTCTTTGATTATTCCTAAAAGACACTGCCGGCGGTTTGAGGAATTGACCGATGCCGAGACGGCCCGTATTTGTGAAGTGATTAAAAAAGTGCATGGAGCCGTGTTGGGCGGGCGGTCGCCCTATTTGCTGTTTCAGAAAAACGGCAAAAAAGCAGGGCAGTCCGTGCCTCATGTGCATTTTCATTATGTGCCGGTTGGCGAGGAAAATAGCGGCCTTTTCAAATTTTTCTTTAGATATTTGCTAACCGGTTTGCGGGGGCCGCTAGCGCAGGAAGAGATGCAAGAGGATGTCTCCCGTTTTGGCGCCGCCATGCAATAAATTTATTTGTGATACACCCAATGGATTTCAATAAGATCTTGATTTTCTTTTACTTTGCGGGCGGTTATAATCCTGATTTTATACATAGGCTTTTATGTTAGCTTGGCTTTTTTGGAATCCTCCGCGCGAGGCTTTTACGATTCCTTTTTTGAATTTACCCGTTATGTGGTATGGCGTTTTGTTTGCCATGGGATTTATTGTAGGCTATTTTATCTTTTTAGGGCTGCTTAAACGCTATTTTTATTCAACGGCAGGGTGCCAAAATGATATTAAAAATCTCTCCGTTTTTGTTGCCGACAAGGTAACTGTTATCATGGTGCTGGCGACATTGATCGGCGCCCGGCTGGGGCATGTCCTTTTTTATGATGACTTGCAACCTTACCTCTTGCGTCCATGGAAAATTTTTATGCTAAGAGAGGGCGGGCTGGCCAGCCATGGCGCCGCCATTGCCATTATCGCGGCCCTAATTTTTTTGGCGCGGTATTTCCGCCGCAAGAAGATCAACCTTTCTTGGCTGAGTCTTTTGGATTTGATCGCGATCCCGACGGCGTGCGCCGCCGTTTTTATTCGCTGCGGCAACTTTATCAATCAGGAAATATTAGGAAGGCCGACCATTGCGCCTTGGGCGGTAGTTTTTTTAAGTCCCGCGGATGGATCCATGCCGATCGCGCGCCATCCGGCTCAGTTATATGAGGCGCTAGCTTATTTACTGATTTTCGGCCTGCTTTTATTTTTGTCTTACCGGCGGCGATTCTTATGGCGCTCCGGCTTGTTGATCGGCCTTCTTTTGGCGCTGGTCTTTTCGGCCCGTTTTATCGTGGAGTTTTTTAAAGAAGAGCAGAGCGTTTATCTTGGCGGCAGCGCTTTGTGCATGGGCCATTATTTGAGCCTTCCTTTCATCATTTTGGGATTGATACTTCTCCTCCCTAGTTATAGAGTGAAAACACTGTAAATTTTTCTTTTAAAAAAATGCGACTCTTAACTATAGGTGTAGTAAAGGGGAATAAAAGGGCCGCTTTGAGAAATTTCGTCTTTAAATTCAGCTTTATTTGTTTCCTTGGCTGCTCTTTGCTACTTTCGGCGAACCCATCAGGCGGCAAGGCTACTCGCGGCGAGGTCAAATTTGAGGGCGAGACAGGGCAGCTGACCGTTACCCAGAAGAGCGATAAGGCCATTGTTGAGTGGAAAGACTTTTCAATAGATCGCGGCGAAACGGTTAATTTCGTACAGCCGAAAAGCACTTCGGCTATCTTGAACCGGGTCGTTACCGGCCGCCCCTCCGAGATTTATGGCCGGCTTGACGCTAACGGCCTGGTTTATCTGATTAACGAAAAAGGCATCTTGATCGGCAAAGAAGGCATGGTCAATACGGGCGGCTTTGTCGCTTCGGCTCTGGATGTTTCCGATAAAGCTTTTTGGAAGGGCGAGAATCTGGCGTTTAGCGGCGGCGGTAAGAAAAGCGCGGTAATCAACGAAGGGGAGATCAGAGCTCATACCGGCGATGTCTTTCTTTTAGCGCAGCGGGTGGAAAACTCGGGCGCCATTTACGCCGGCGAAGGTACAGTTGGTCTGGGCGCGGGCGAAGAGATCATTTTAGCGCAAGAGGGCGAGCGCATCATGGTGCGCCCTGGTCAAACCGGCACTATCGATAATAGCGGTTCTATCGAAGCTGTTTGCGCGGAACTGAAAGCTGCCGGCGGCGATATGTACGCGCTGGCGATTAACCATAGCGGCGTGATTCGGGCGACTACCGCGCGTGAAATCGATG
>CAZCPS010000175.1:0-2688 GCA_964499895.1 uncultured bacterium
AAAAACAGTCATTCATAAAATAATGGCATTCAATGCGCGCGAGCGCGTCGGCTTGCTCTTCTTCCGTAAAATCGGTGTACATGGCATTGCCGGGAAGCAGGCTAAGAGCGTTGCTTTCCCAGGTAGCCCACGCTTTGGCGGCTGTTTGCCTCGTCTTTGGATCGGAAGAGGTCAGTTGCCGGTAATAATCTTGAATAATACCCTCGGGGGAGCTTTGTGAGACAGGCTGTATGAAAGCTTCCCAGGCGTCGGGATAAACATATCTGGCGCCGTTTTTAAAAAACCAGTCGAGATCCAGCTGCCTGCCCAAAAAAATGCCGCGCAAAATGAGTCCCGATACTTGCTTTGGATGGGCTGTAGCGTAGGCCAGCGCTAGCGTGCTGCCCCACGAGCCGCCAAAGACAATCCATTGATCTACGCCCAATTGTTTTCGCAATTGTTCCAAATCGTCAACCAAATGCCATGTAGTGTTTTCTGTGAGCTCGGCATGGGGCGTGCTTTTGCCGCTGCCTCGCTGATCCATTAAAATGATGCGATAGGCCGCCCTGTTAAAAAACTGACGGTGGGAAGGTCTGCATCCCGAACCCGGTCCGCCGTGCAAGAAAACGACAGGCGCTCCTTTGGGGTTGCCGCTTTCTTCCCAATAAATCAGGTGTCCGCCCGAAACGGGCATAAACCCACTATTATATGGGGATATTTCTGGATAGAGCTCCGGCATAAAAATTTTCCTTTTTTAGATGTGAATTATGCGTGCATGGCTATTTTTTAACCTCATTTTTTTTAATTCCGGTTGAAGTTTTTTGCGGCGCGCTTTATGCTAAATCGCTTAATTTCAATGGAGGACAATCCTTATGGCAATCTCTTCTGAGTGTGTGTTTTCGGCTCGTGATTTTGGGCTCGAAAGATGGTATTTTGGCGATCGCGCCGCATTAGAGCAGGCGCTAGCGCCGGTTAGCGTTGATGATTTTGCCGATACTTTGAAAAGGGCTGATATCGAAGTAACTTTTGGCGGTGGCAATCTGTCGCCTTTGCCCTTTTTTTGCGCAGATGAGGCGCCCTGGCCGGAAAAGTGTCTTATATATCAACTGGACCGTGCGGATGTCTATATGCCGCTGGAGCCGTTTGCCAAGCACCATGTGATTCTTGCCTTGAACTCCGGTGCGCAGCATTTTACCGAACTTGCGCCGGACGAAATCGGCGCCCTATTTGCTGCGATTCAAAAAGTCGGTCTGGTTTTGGTGGAATTGGGGCTGAACTTTGCCGTGTCTTCTTCGAATGATTTGCTGCCGGATCAGGATTGTCTGACTTTTGATATTATTCCCCCGCAAACAACCATCTCCGTGAGGCGGGATTTAGCGGAAGAATATGATCGCCTTAGGGTCCGTAAGGAAATGCATCTTCAGGAAGTGGTAACCGTTATACAAGGGAAGGCGTCGCAGCTGTTGTGGAACTATGGTCTTTTAAAAGAATATTTGGGCGTCCCTCCCGAATCCGGAACCTGACAGAGCTGCATGTCAAAAAATGTTAATTATTATGCCGCGGCGGAGTATGGGCTTTTTTATATGCTATAAAAAATAAAACGCCGGCGCCGAACAGGGCTATCGGTATCATAATTGCGTATAGATACTGATCCAGAAAGGCGACGCCATAAGCGAAAAAGCCAAGCATTGCTCCTAGTGCTCTGTCAATATTAAAATTTAGGATTGTGCTAGCGCGAAAGCTCCTGCGAAGCGGCGATTGCGAGTCGGTCTTGTATTGATTAATACTAACCGACTCGCAATCGTCACTTCCCAGGGCTTTGGCGCCGCACAATCCTAAATTTTAACATTGACAGAGCACTAGTGCCATAAAGGAATATTCCGTATAAATGCCGGCCAAAAATGTAGTGAGCGCGAGCATAATCAGAATGATCAGGCCTGCTTCAAAGCGGCCTATAATGCCGATATTGACCAGGCTGGATAGTAGAAGAACTGCTAAAACAAGTCCAAGCCAGTGCAAGAGCTCTTGCCAAATTAGTTTGAGACCCAGGCCATGGTTTTTTTTGCGCAGATACCAGCTTAGCCAAAGCGATGCAATAGCATAGACGGGAATAAGCAGCCGCCAATAAAACCAGCCGCCGTCATGCCTGACATCGGTGATGATAAGGCCGATAAAAGCCAGTATTAACAAAAGGCAGCCGGTAATAGACCTTGCTTTCCAAGCTTGCGAAATGGTTTTTTCTTCCATGCAGATTTCACTCTAAAAGAGCCGCGCCCTGTTTTTCTTTTTGTAGAAAGGCGGCGCCGCAGCTAAGCAATGCAAGCAGCGAAAGGCCGATAAAAAGAAAATGAAGGTGCATAAAGAAAGAGGGGAAGATGGCTGCCGCCGCATAGGCGAGGCTATAGCATAGAGCAATCCCCGTGAATCTGGCGCCTGCTTTAAAATAGGTCGGCAAAAGAGAGAGATAACCGGACATGGCACCTGAGATGAAAGTCTGATAAAGGAGCATAAACAGGATCAGGTGCGATGGCAGGCAGTAGATTAAAAGAGGTGCGCCAATGGTGCAAAATACAAGCGTGGCGGCAAGGAAGAGACGCCGCGGCCCAAACCGGTCGGCAAGAAGGCCGCATAGAGGGAGCGACAGGACGCTCCAGATCATGCCACAGGTCATGGCCAGATATACTTGAGGAAGGGGCAGTTGGTAGTTGG
>CAZCPS010000176.1:0-2639 GCA_964499895.1 uncultured bacterium
ATTTCGTTGCTTTGAAGCCGCCGAAAACCCAAATCTTGAAATCCATTGGGTATACTCGAAGAATTTCTAAAAAAACCAATCAACCATTGGATTGACTAGTGCTCTGTCAATGTTAAAATTTAGGATTGTGCGGCGCCAAAGCCCTGGGAAGTGACGATTGCGAGTCGGTTAGTATTAATCAATACAAGACCGACTCGCAATCGCCGCTTCGCAGGAGCTTTCGCGCTAGCACAATCCTAAATTTTAATATTGACAGAGCACTAGTGTTTATACCGAAACAACCTGAAGAATCGGATTTTCAGCAGCTTTGAAATTGCCCAAAACCGATTCTTCGGGTTGCTTCGGTATATGCGCTTTTGAGTTCTGCTCCCCGGCTAAAGGCTCGCAAGGAAAGAACTACCGCATTTAGGGCATTTGCATAAAAGCACCATTTAGTGGTATAGTGTAAATCTAAATTTACAACCAAAAGGCCACTTTTCATGGACAAGCGCTCTTTCTTATTTGTTTCCCTTTTAACGCTCTCATTTTTTGCTATCAACCACTTCTTCACACCGGCCCATAAGGCCGCCGTAACTATCACGACCGTCCCTGTAGAAAAAATCGCGCCGCCCCAGCCCCAAATCAGAGAATCGCAAAAAACACAGGGTGAAGAGTTTTATATTTTGGAAAACGAATATCAGCAAATAGTCTTTTCCAACATCGGCGGCGCCATTTCGGAAATTAACCTGCCCTTTAAAGCGCGCAGCGCAAAAAGCACCATTTCCCCCATTGAATTTGACCGCCATCTGGAAGAAAATGCGCCGCGAAATGAACTCTTTCCGCTCTTTGCCGCCTATAAATGGGAAAATGGCCAAAAAACTAAAGTTCTCCCCGGCTCTTCCATGGGTTATTACCCCATGCTGCGCCGTACGCTGCTCAATAAAAACGGCGCCATCGCCTCTCTCATCGACCCAAAATATTACGCCTTAACCGTCAAAGGCGCCGACCTGGACGAAACCGTCTCAACCTACAAGGTCAGTAAATTTTCCGAAAACGAAATTCAGTTTACCGGTACGGCAAATGGCCATCACATCGTCAAGACCTACAATCTGGGACAGAGCGAGGCTCCTTACAGTTTACAGCTTTCCATTAAAATTGACGGCGCGGTAGCGCCCCTCCATCTATACTCCGGCGCCCTTGAAGCGGAAATTGTCTCCAACAACTATTCCCCCGAATTAAAATATGGTCTCGCTAAAAACTCCAAAATCAAGCTCGAGTCAATCAAATTGCCCAAAACCTTTAGCGTGAACAGCTCTACCGAACCGGAATGGCTTTGCGGCTCCAACGGCTTTTTTGGGATGATCACGGACAGCAAAACTCCAATGCCAAGCGGCTTTTCGGCTTACCACCTGGACGGCAGTCTGGCTAAAACCAGACTATGCCTTATCGACGCCCAATATGATGTTTATCCCGCCAATAAATACCCCGCCTACCTCTATTCCATACCCCTTTCGGGCAGCGGCGATATGGTATTCCGCTTTTACGCCGGCCCCATGCAAAAGACCGTCTTGAAGCAAGTTGACGCCGCTTACACCAGGGAAGACGGCAAAGACCCGCAATATATCCAGGCGCTAAGCGTACAGGGCTTTTTCGCCTTTGTCAGCGAACCCTTTGCCAAGCTGCTTCTGGTGCTGATGCAATTTTTCTTCACATTCACCCGCTCATGGGGACTTTCAATTATATTACTGACTGTCGCTCTGCGGCTCATGCTCTATCCGCTCAACGCCTGGTCCATTAGATCCAACCTTAAAATGCAAAAAATGAGTCCCAAAGTCAAAGCGCTGCAGCTAAAATTTAAAGACGACAAACGCCGGGCGCAAGTCGAAACCATGAACCTCTATCGCGAAAATGGCGTCAACCCGTTAACCGGCGGCTGCTTTCCGCTCTTGATTCAGATGCCCTTCCTAATCGGCATGTATGAGCTTTTAAGATCGACATTCGAGCTGCGCGGCGCCTCTTTTATTCCCGGCTGGATCACAAACCTGACCATGCCCGATGTGCTTTTTACCTGGGACTACCCCATCCCCATGATCGGCAACGCTTTTCACCTGCTCCCCTTTTTAGTCGGCGCGGTCATGTTCTTCCAGTCGCGCATGGCTATTACCCGCAGCAGGAATAAAAGCGAGATGACCGATGAAGAACGCAAACAGATTGCCAGCAGCAATATCACCACGGTCTTCATCACCGTTCTCTTTTACCGCTACCCCTCCGGCTTGAATTTATACTTTTTATCTTCCAGCCTGCTAGCTATTTTACAGCAATATTGGACGACCAAAAAAGGCAAAGATGCACGCTTGGGATGATTTTTTAGCCGGCCTGGAAGCAAAACTGGGGAAGGAAACAATCAGTAAATGGCTGCGTTCTTTAAAGGTTATTAAATTCGACGCCCAAAATCTCTATCTGGAAGCTACCGATTCCTTTCAAATTATCTGGTTTGAAGAGCATATTCGCCCTCTCCTCAAAAAACACCTGATAAACAATAATAACCGCCCCATTCGCGTCCATCTGACTACCGATCAGTACAAAGCAATCCCAAAAGAACCAAACCGGATCAAAACGATCCCCAAAATCGAAATTGCTTTCGGAAAGCTGGAGCTCGA
>CAZCPS010000177.1:0-2592 GCA_964499895.1 uncultured bacterium
GGCCCATTCAAAGAGGCGAGCATTTAAAGTTTTTTTTAATGCTAATCATGTTTTTTTTGATCTCGCTAAACTACAGCCTCTTGCGCACCACTAAAGATACCATGATCATTACGGCAAAGGACTCCGGAGCGGAGGCCATTCCCTTTATCAAGGTCTGGTTTATTTTGCCCATGGCTTTGTTGATGACCTATGTTTTCACCCGCATCTCCAACAAATTCAGCCGAGAAAAACTCTTCTATTACATGATCAGCATCTTTCTGCTCTTTTTCATCTGCTTTACCTTCTTTCTTTATCCGGCGCGCGAACATCTTCATCCGATCGCCTTTGCCGACAAGATGCAACTGCTTCTTCCGCAAGGGTTAAAAGGTTTTATAGCACTATTTCGCAACTGGACCTATACCTCTTTTTACATTATGGCCGAGCTCTGGAGCACCACCATTTTAACCATGCTTTTCTGGGGTTTTGCCAATGAAGTAACCCCCGTTGCGCAGGCCAAACGCTTCTATGGGCTGCTTAGCATCGGCGCCAATCTGGCCACCACGCTCTCCGGCCAGATTTCGCTAAATTTCTCAGGCCTCAACTTCAACCCAAAAATTCCTTATGGTACTAATTCATGGGATCAGTACATTTTATTCCTTAATATCGCCATTATCTGCAGCAGCCTGATCATTATCGTGATTTTCCGGGTGCTCAACAAGAAAATTATTCATCAGGAAGATCTGCAAAAACATCGGGGCGCCGCTGCGCCGAAAATCAAAATGTCTTTGCGCAAAAACTTCTCATATCTGGCTAAATCCAAATACCTTATTTTATTGGCAGTCATTGTAATTTCTTATAACCTGGCTACCAATCTGATTGAGATCGTCTGGAAAAATCAGCTTAAGCTGCTCTATCCCAACCCCGCCGACTTTAACGCTTACATGAGCCGCGTAGTCACATTTATGGGTATCCTGGCCACCTTTACCGCGATATTCGTTTCCGGCAACCTCTTGCGTAAATTCAGCTGGACTTTTTCGGCGCTGATCCCGCCCATTATCGTCTTAACAACAGGCATCGGCTTTTTCTCCTTTTTCCTGATGGGCAACACCGGGCTAAGCGGCTTTACCTGCTTTTTGGGCTTAAGCCCGCTGGCCATTAATGTCTTTTTCGGCTCTCTGCAGAACTGCATCGGACGGGCGGCTAAATATACCCTTTTTGACAGCACCAAAGAAATCGCCTTTATTCCTTTAGACTATGAAAGCCGGATCAAAGGCAAGGCCGCTATCGACGGCGTGGGCTCCCGTCTTGGCAAATCAGGCGGCGGCATCATTCAGCTGAGTCTGCTTATGATATTCACAACACTAACGGCCGCAACACCTTACATTGCCGTTATTTTCATGATCGCCGTAGTTGCATGGATCTCTTCGGTGAAAGCACTCGGCAAACGCTTCAACGCGCAAATCGCGCATAATGACAGGTTATCACCGGAAGCGGCCGAACAGGAACCTGCTTTAGTTGAATAATATTCTCTAGTTTATATGTATTATAATAATTATTTATTATAAACTATAATAAAGAACCGGCATTATTATAATGAATACAATTTCAGAGTTCCTTTTTCAACATGCGCAATATGCTCATTGGATTGTGCTTGGCTCGCTCCTGATAGCCGGCTTTTACATTCCAATCAGCGAAGATTTTTTGATCATTATGAGTGCCCTTCTGGCCTCTACCATTGTACCGGAAAACACCTATAAGCTACTATTTTGCATCTACTTGGGCTGCCTTGGCTCCGATTGGACCGTCTATTGGATTGGCCGGCTCTTTGGCCATAAATTGCGCGCTTCCCCCTCCTTTTCCAAAAAGCTGCCTGAAGCCCGAATTAAAAAAATTGAAAACTTCTACAAGGACTACGGCATTTACACCTTGCTGATCGGCCGTTTTATCCCGTTTGGCGTTCGCAATGTGCTTTTTACCGTTGCCGGCATGAGCAAAATGCCATTAAAGAAATTTATTTTTGCCGATCTTTCGGCTTGCCTCCTATCCAACACTACCCTTTTTTTTCTGGCCTACTTCCTTAGAAAAAATTTTAGTTCGCTAATGGCCGACCTGAAAGTGTTCAATATTTTATTATTCACAGCCTTTATTGTGACGATAATTACCCTTTTTTGGTATCATCGAAAAAAGAATAAAAGTCGGGAATAGACAAAGTTTGTGATACAGAAGACCGTAACAACGCGTAGTTTACTAATCAAAACGCTTACCATTTCCAATTGTTTGACCGCGTTAAGGCTGCCGCTGGCGCTTTTATTCTTCGTGCAAAACACAGTTTTTCGCTTGATCGTGGTCTTTTTGGCCATGGTTAGCGACAGCATAGACGGCTATGTCGCGAGAAAGCGCAAGTCGGCTTCCCATTTTGGCGCCATTTTGGATCCGGCTATGGACAAATTTTTTGTCTATTGCGTTCTTGGCATTTTATATATGGAAAACCGCATCCTGCTCTGGGAGCTCTTTGCCGCCCTGTCGCGCGATGCGGCACTCTGTATTTACGGGCTTTTTGTTTCGATCGCCCATGGCTGGTCTAAGGTTGTTTTAAGACCGATCCGCTGGGGC
>CAZCPS010000178.1:0-2572 GCA_964499895.1 uncultured bacterium
CTCGGCGACCGGCGAAATAAAGCCGATGCGGCCATGATAAACCGGGCAGCTTTCGGTGTCGGTATAAACCTTGGCCGGCATGCCAAAATAAATCCTGCCCAGATCGGGTTCGGTTACATAAGTGCGGATCCAGAGCGGCGATTTGATCGACAGGGTGAAGACGGGCACGCCCGGCTCGAGCACCGACCCCGGCTCGCGGATGCGGGTTAGAATGGTTCCTTCGGTGGGGCAAAACAGATCGGTATCGCCGAGATTGGTTAAAGCGGTCGCAAGTTCGGCTTCAGCCTTGACTACAGCCGCCTGCATCTCTTCGAGATTATAAAAAGCATCGTCATAATCTTCCTCTGAAATGGCATCGGGATCGACCGCGAAGCGTTTGTCGAATTGGGATTTAGCCTTATCGTAAGCGCTTTTAGCCTCCGAGAGCCGGCCCCGGGCGGCATCGACCTGCTCATTATAGGGAACTCTGTCGAGCTGCGCCATCAATTGACCCGGCATAACTTCATCGCCCTCGTCGAAATAGAGCGTGGTAACCCGGCCAAAGACCCGAAAGCCCAAATCAACCTGCCGAATATCGACATTGCCATAAATTACCAGCGCTTCTTTTTCCTCTTCGACTTTTTCGCTATAAAAGAAATAAAAAATAAAAGCGATTCCACTTAAAATAACAAGCGCTAGCGGAATTAAAATTTTAGTCTTCATTATATACCCTATAAACTTCAAGATTTGGGTTTTCGGCTACTTCAAAGCAACGAAATTTGCCGATCTTAACCGGCTCTATATTATTAATATTAAGCCGGTTAAGATCGACGAATTGCGACAGCTTTGAAATTGCCCAAAACCAAATCTTGAAGTCCATTGGGTATAACCTTCCTAAAATCTATTTTGTAAAACAAAAAAGCTTAAAATGTCAAACAGAAAGAAAGGTATATTTTTGCGCGCACGGCTTTTTAATATAAGTAATTATGTCAACGCAAAGCTAAAATGTCACATCCCTAACCGGAATTTACAGAAAGATTGTTGCACTACCATATTTTGTTACTAGCTTCTCTTTCAATCATTACATTTTTATTAAAAGATTGCATGGCAGTCCATCGGGTGGAGTTAATAGCAGCGCTTCCGCCCAATATTGAAAACATGCTTATAGCATTATCAGTAGTTTCTGCCCATTCTTGCGACATTCCGGTTTTTTGTAACATCTGGATGGACTACTTTTCATTGCGTAAGTAGACTATTTTTGAAATGCGCTTGACATCCATAAGAAAAAGAGCTGCAAGCAGACGGTTTAAGCTTGGCTTCGGATAGCTTTTCCTGATATTAAGTTTTGTACTTGGGATTATGGAGCTTGTGATGACACATGGGACAGCATACCATGGCGTAGATTGTAGTGTCTTCCCAAGCCTCTTGGCATAGTGGACACATTATCCAGTTGTCTTCTAGGATTTGAGCGCTATCTTGTATTTTAGGATCGTTATAATTGCGATCGTTAGAAAATAAATGTAAGTCAGGTTGTTCAGTGAAGGCAATTATGAACAACAGGTGTTGAGATGCTTTAGGATAATTGTGAATATACTTGATAGATTCATTCTTGCTTCTTCGATAGAAATCAGAAGCTGATTCATTGGGACTTGGTTCGCAATGCCAATTATCACCAGTAAAATTAACACTATGTCTATTTAGGATAATTACATCTCCTCCTAATATGCCTATCTGATCATTAATTAATGCGTGAATAAGACTTAAAGCGTACTCTTGATGCCAAGCCAAGTCATTCACATGGTGTTTTTCTAAGGAAATGGCATTTTGAAAGATTTTTTTTTGTATTTCTATTGGTATCATTTGGTGGCCTTATTAAAATATCTATGATTTATTGATTGATCAGGATCGATGATCCATTCAAATTGTCCTTCATATTTCTGATAACCTCCCCGTAAAGTAATTTTTGTTCTTTTAATTCCATCTCCACCTAAGAGAATTTCTTTTTTGCCTAAGTATGCATAATTATCTACTATTCGAGGAAAAGCATGCAAGTCAGGTTCCGCAGTCCAAGGATTTAATTTCATGCTATTAATAACTTTTTTTGTATATTTTGTTCCAGCAAGTGGATTTTTTAAAACATTACTACCACCGGTTCCCCGTGCTACCATGCCCATTTCATCGATTCTGCCCGCTTGGCCCATAATGACTGTTTGCATGGCAGGCAAACTGTATTGAGTAGTCCATCGGGTGGAGTTAATAGCAGCGCTTCCGCCCAATATTGAAAACATGCTTATAGCATTATCAGTAGTTTCTGCCCATTCTTGCGACATTCCGGTTTTTTGTAACATCTGGGTGGTTAAAGTTCTATCAGGGGTACCGGTTGCGGCTTTTCTTATTCCCGAAATGGTCTGATCCATGCCGTGCGTCATGATAGCCCATCCTAAGGCTCCCAAGGTTCCTCCTGAATATAAAGTTAGCCAGCCGCCTATACCTGTTTCGCACATACCGCCCAAAGCTTGCAATGATCCTTGCACATGCGGATGGGAGATTAATTCTGCTGAATAATTCCAGGCTCTACTAAAGCTGTTTGGAT
>CAZCPS010000179.1:0-2552 GCA_964499895.1 uncultured bacterium
GCAGCGCCGACATCTGCCAAAGAGCCTGTAACATCATCAAAAGCGCAACCCCATACGAAAAACCCACCAGAAATTTAATCGATTTTATTCGTGCGATTATTTGGAGCCCTTCCCTTAGTTTATCCACATCTTCGTCTACCTCGGCTCCTTGCAGCATCGACAGCTTGATTTCAATCTCGCCAAGATGACCTTGCAACTGCTCTTTTGCTTCCCAAAGCCGCTCTGTTTCCGCAAGTTTGCCGACATCGACTTGCAAAAGTTTTTCTTCATCCAGCCTCAAAAAAACCAGCTCGTTTTTCAGCCAAATCTCTTTAGCCGCTATCTCCTTTTCCGTCAGCCTAAGTTCGTTCTCACAAGACCGGAAGCGGACAATAGTTTGCCGCATGAGAGCCAATTCTTCGCGGCTTGGCGCGCAAGTGTTTTCCAGTCCGCTTTCCGCCAGCTGCCTTTCAGCCTTTGCTCTGCGTTCACGAACAACTTCAAGCTCGCCTTGCAGCTCCTTTTGCGTCTGCCGATATACAAAAAGCCGCTCCTTTTCACCGCCCCTTAGAAGCTTGGTCTGCGGCAAAAAAGCTTCCAAATCAGCGTCTATCAAAGCCAAACGCAAGCGATGCTCTTCAAATCTGCGCACTTCCCGCAAAATTTCAATCTGCCGGCCGGCCTCTCTGGCGCCATTGATTTTTTCTTCTAAAAATTTCAACTCCGATTCCTTGATAGCCAACCCCGACAGCTCCGCCTTGATCTCTTCCGCTTCTTTACGGCGCAAAAGCAGCATATCCACTTCCTTGCTGCCAAATCTTGCCGGCAGAGCCATCTCCTGCAGAACCTTGTCCGTATCGCAGCCGCCGGACGCTTCTCTTAAAATCTTTTCCGCCAGATCCCGATCGGACGCGTCAAAGAGATCCTCCATGCCAATCAAATAACCGCAAGCTTGCAGCTCGTCTTGTAACCGGCCTTCGACTGCCTGAAACCGTTCCGGCTTGAAATAACGAAACCCGCCTTCAATTTCTATTACAAAAGAATCTTTCCCGTCATGCCAAACACTGCTAAGCGAAAGGGGATCCTGCCCTTTTAAACTTGACGGCCATAAAATTCCGCGCACCGCCCGGCAAGCCGCCGATTTTCCGGCGCCGTTGGAACCGTAAATAACATTGAGACCCATGCAAAAAAGATCCTTGAACTCAAACCCGCGCTGCTTATAACCCGGCATCCGATGTATCGCCAAATGGGTTAGCTTCATAAAACCTCCTGCTGGGCTAATAATTTTTCCAGCATCAAATAACCGGAGCGTAAAAGATAATCGCGCGTTTGGGAAAGCGAAATCTTTGTTCCCATTTGCATCGCGAAAGGCATCGCTTCCCTTTTTTGCTGCAAGACTTGCCGCGCCTGTTCTATAACTTCCAAATCATTCTCTTCAATTTTCAAAAGCTCGCCGGCTAAAAGCCCCGTTAGCGAAGGACTAAGCTTTAGCTTCTTGAGATCTAAAGCAGGCCTGGCCCTGTTTTCGATAGAACTGATAAAATACTCAATCTCACCAAAAGACGAAGGCAGGATCCTCTTGAACTCGGCTTGCGCCTTCTCCATAAACATATCTATTTGCCCAAACTGCTCCGTACTGCCCATCAAGGCAACATTGCAGCCCACTTTTTTTACCGGCATTTCTTTTATCGAATCATGAAGCCTAAAAACCGCGTTCATTAGCGCTTCTTCAAGACCATTTGCAATGTCTACTTCCAACATTAAATAGCAGAGCGGCGCGATCTGCAGCTCTCTTTTCCAGCGGCCGCCTTTTTGAAATTCCAAAAGAGCGATACTGTGCAGACCCTCTTCGCCATGGTCGTGCGGCAGCGGCGACCCGGCATAAAAAACTAGCGGCTGACTGCTTATTTCCTGTGGCTTATGCACATGGCCCAACACCCAAATCTTTTGGGGCTTATCTACAAAATCTTTATCCGTAACCGGCGCGTAAACGCTCTCTTTGTAATTCACATCGCAATGCAATAGACCGATTGCAATTTCGTTTGCGGGCAAAGGTAAATCATAATCGGAAAAATAATTTTCGGTTCTCTTTTCAGCGTCAAAACTGCGTCCGTCAAAGCGAAAAGCCATACCTTTCAATGTCAAGGCAAGGGTTTGCCACCCGTCGCCTTGCAGCAAATAAAAGTTATCGGCTCTCATGGTGCGGAAAACTTTTGCGAGAACTTTTTCATCATGATTGCCGGCAACCGCAATCACGGCAATGTTTTTCCGGCCCAAGAGCAAAAGCCCGCGCTCCAAATGGCCACCCGCCTCAAAAAAATCGCCCTCATGATCAATTATATCGCCGGAGAGTATAATGGCATCCGCGCCTTTGTTTAGCGCCGTCTCGACCACGAAGTCCCAGCTATTTTGCTCGTAATGCACATTGGTGCGCCCCAAATGCGTATCGGCAGCGCATAAGATCCTGATCTCTTCATCCATAAAGATGCCCATTTTTCCTTTGGATTTAGAATAGGCCATTTGGATAAAAAACTGAACGGAGAAATTTATCCAGTAGCGACGAGAGTTCGGAT
>CAZCPS010000180.1:0-2501 GCA_964499895.1 uncultured bacterium
TGCCAGCCTGGTGTTGCTTGCCATCTGCATCCAGTTTAAAAGATATGGGCTTCAAGACGGTTCCGTAAGCAGCCTTTCGGTCTTTAATTATATTAGACCTGAGCTTATTGGTTCGTGGTTTCCTCTTCTTTTAGTGTTGGCGATCGTCGCTTTTATTTTGTTTTCCATGTGGTTTGTGCCGGTTGTTGCCAAGCGTTTATTTGCAAGTTTGCGTCCCGATGATGATGCCCGCGTTACTTTTTTTCTTGCCTGCACTCTCTTTGTGGTGTTTATTGGCGAGCTGGTTGGTGTAAACCTGATAGTTGGCGCTTTTGTGGCAGGCATGGCTCTTGTAAGCGTACCCGCTTTTCATGATGATTATCGGATCTTGCATAAAAAGCTTGAAGGAATCGGGTATGGTTTTATTATACCGTTTCTTTTTCTGACAATAGGAATGAAAACGAATCTGAACATGGTTTTTGCTGCATGGAGCAATGCGGTTTTGGTGGGCGTCACTTTGATGGCTTTGGTATGCAGCAAGGTTTTTTCCGGATGGCTAGCGATGAAACTGTCAGGTTTTGACAATAAAAAGGGGTTGTGCGCCGGATTAATGACAGTGCCCCAGCTGACGGCTACTTTGGCGGCCGCGGCGGTAGCTTTGCAGCTGAACATGATTAATGAAGAATTTTTTAACGCCATTATTTTTCTTTCCATCGGAACGACACTTCCCATTCCCGGTTTAATTAAATTACTGATTGTTAAGGGAAAGGTGCGTTTTGACGCTCCAAAAGACCTGATAGATAAAAATGTTGAGACAATTGTCGCGGAAGAAGACCTTTTATAAACATTTTAAGGTATAATCTTGGCTATGAATCTGATACAAGATGTTATTGCCAAAAAAATTCTAAAATTGGGGGGAGTTGCTTTTTTACAAAGCAAAAATCGGCGGCTTTCTCAAAAATATAGGGAAGTAAAGCAGGGCTTTTTGCTAACCGAAGAAGAGAAGCTGGTCTATTTGATTACCCGCTTTCCGGCTACATATGCTGTCAACAGGGCGGTGTTTTCTGAGCTTAAGGAGTTGGTGCAAGGTATTAAAATTACCAGTTCATTGGATATTGGCGCGGGGCCGGGAAGCGCCAGCTTTGCCGCGAGGGAGGTTTTTGAAACATTGTCCGATCAGCGGCTGCTTGAAAAGGATAAGGATTTTTTGAAGCTTTCAAAAGAGCTGTCCGCTTCTTTAGGCATCACCGGCTGGAAGGTGGAAAAATGCGACTTAAGCAAGGGATTTGACCTGTCTCCGTCTTCTGACTTGACAATTGTATCCTATGTGCTTTCCGAGTTGCAGCATAATGAAATGGCGGCGTTATTTAATTTGTGGCTTAAAGACAGGGCTAACAAATTTTTAGTGGCCATAGAACCCGGCACTCCTTATGGCTTTAGTAAAATATTGGCGCTTCGCGCCATGGCTCTAAAAAGCGGCTTGCATATTCTTGCGCCCTGTTCCGGCAATGTCCGCTGTTCTCTAAATGAAGGGGATTGGTGTCATTTTTCGCAAAGAATTGAACGGACGCAGTTGCACAAAATGGTAAAATGCGCGTCCTTGAATTATGAGGATGAAAAATATTCTTACCTTGTTTTGGGGAGGGATCCGTTGGCAAAACCATACTCCAGGGTTATTTGCCAACCGCAGCGGAAGTCCAATCATATAATCATAAGTTTTTGCGAAGAGGGGCGAATGCTTCTTACAAGGAAAAACAAAGCATTATATGACGAGGCCAGAAGAGCTAATTGGGGAGACCGGTTATATACCGAAGCAACCTGAAGAATCGGTTTTGGGCAATTTCAAAGCCGCCGATCCCAATACATGTATTGGGATCGGCGGTTTACGCTGATTTTGAGTTTGTTTGTCAGTTAGCTGTTGAATTTTCAGTCGGGGATAGCGACTCTATTTCACTGCAAAATTGTAAAAATTTATCGGTCTCAAGCGGTTTTTTTATACCGCCGCTAAAACCGTTTTCTTTTAGGCGTTGCCGAAATTCTTCAGCTTCCGGCGAGGAGTCGTTTTTTTCAGGACAATCTGATGAATAGGCGAAAATTGGCAGAAAAGGATATTTCTCATGAATTTCTTTTGTCGCTTCCCAGCCATCTTTTACCGGCATGTTAAGATCCATGAAAACCTTATGGAAAAATTGGTTGCAGACTTTTTGGATAGCTTCTTCTCCGTTTTCGGCTACCAGGACTTCCGAATATCTTCTGTTTAACATCCGTGATGTAACTATTCTGTGAAATGGTTCATCATCAACTACTAAAACTTTAGCATTAATTTTACTTATAGTACTCACGCGAACCTCTTTTTATTATTTTATTTTAAAATATACCCAAGCAACCTCAAAAACCGGTTTAAAAATCTTTAGGCAACTCTGACATAAAGAGACAATAATCTTATCATTTTTATGATTATTTGTCAATTTGTTAATTTTCTTTAATAGTTTCTTTATGTAATCTTTAAAAAAATAATGATG